>CAYLIY010000001.1:0-11301 GCA_964384015.1 uncultured Nitrososphaeria archaeon
CCTGTTACTACACCATCACCAAGCTTACGCTTTTTATCTAGGCCGAAACTTGTTTCTCTTGAGAGAACAAATCTGTCAAATTCAACAAACGTTTCCTCATCAACAAGCAGGTCTATCCTTTCCCTAGCCGTTAATTTTCCTTTTCTATGCTGAATTCTTATTTTCTCCTCTCCTCCGCCCATTTGAGATTCCTTAATTAGTTCTCTCAATCTCTTTATCCTTTCCTCCATGCGATTTTCCACCGATCTAACTCTAAGGAATTATTATACTTTCCTAACTTGTCGTTTATAAACTGTAGAGTAACTTATGAGGAAATTTTAGATAGTTTCTTAAAACTTTAGGAGGATATCTTATCCACAAACGTTAATGTTGAAGAAAAACCACAAAGTAATTCATAAAAGCCCTAATTACTCAATCTCCCGATTTTTAACATTTCATATACATACCGTTAGCTTCTGCCTGTTGTTTCATCTAAGTAGCGACAGGTACCAGTTGTGATTTTAATGATCCTATTGGATTTTACTTTCAGTATTAAAAAGCCGTTTTCATCCACATCCACGGCTATGCCTTTAAATGTCTTCTTGTCATATCTGATCTCTACGAACCTACCTAGCGTATCTGAAAGCCTTCTCCATTTCTCTATGAGATTTGAGGAGAATCCCTTTACTAAGAGCCTATATTCCTCCTCCAAATTTTCTACAAGCGCTATAATTGCTTCATTTATCGATACTTTCTTTTTAAGCTCCATCTCAACAGAAGTAGCGATGTCAGCTAATTCCCTTGGAAATCTACTTATATTTATATTTACGCCTATTCCCAAGATTACAAAGTCCAGCTTTTCACCAATCGTGCTCATTTCCGTTAATATCCCACTGATCTTCTTGCCTTTAACCCTCACGTCATTAACCCATTTTAGCTTAGCTTTTAAACCGTACAATTCTTTAAGAAAGTCGGCTACCGCCACTCCAGCCATTAGAGTTATTTTTTGGCATTCGTTCACTCCTAAGGGCGGCCTCAATATTACAGAGAACCAGAGACCACCTCTAGGGGAGAACCAGCGTTTACCCATTCTTCCAACTCCCCTCTCTTGTTGTTCTGCTATGATAACTGTTCCTTCTGGCGCTCCCTTTTCAGCCATTTCCCACGCTTTTCTATTTGTAGAGTCTATTTTTTCGAAGAAGATGATTTCTTTACCTATAAGCTTCGTCTTTAGATTATTCCTCAGAAAGCTAATGTCTATTTCTGACATTGGAAACCTACCCTAGTTTAGATGCTCCAAAATACTATTAATTAACAAATGTGAATTTAATTCATCGAATCTAAGACAAAACCGTGGCTATAAGCCCAATATAAAAACGCTCCTGCCTTTTGACCCATCATGTAACCATTAACCTAAAGCGCAGTGTCACTAACGGAGATTTTAGAAAAAGCCCTAACTTTAAGTGATGCTAAAATTCATATACTCCATGTTAAGCTTAATCCTTACCGCTCTTTTACTTCTTAATTACTTAGAAAAAGAAGAAAAGAGAATTAACCATGACCTCCTGATACGGAAAGAGAGTTTCTTTGACTTTAACAAATGGACATGTTCAATTAAAGTGCTTGATTCTCCGCCTCCGTTATAAAGAGCTAACAGCCAATGGGATTAAAATGATAGTCTTGACTATGGATATGTCAATGTTATGGAGTGTATTCTATCTTCGTCAACTCAGCCTTCGAGGATAAATAAAGTAAGATTTTGTTTCAGGCCAAGTGGATTTCGGTCCTTCTTTCTAAATAACTGAAATTTCTGGCTAAGGAGTTTAAGAGGATTATAAGAGGAAATAATGTCTCAATTCGAAGTTTGTTGCTTTTGTTCGAAATTCAACGATCTAAGATTAGAAGACCTAATTTTGTTGGAGATCGTTTGTTTAGAGCTATTGGTTTGAAATAGCTTAAAGAGGTTGATTAAAAAATCAAAAAGTCTTAAGTTAAAGCGGACTAACTGATCGGGACCTATAAGCCAAGTTAAAACGGTAAAATGAGACTATTATAATGTCAGTTGATTTAATGAGCTTATTTTTAAAATCTCCTAGAGCAGTGGCAACGTTCGTCCATATGACAGACCAGGAGGAGCATCTCACTAAGCATGTTTTAAACAATCTGCTTAGCTTATTAGGTATAGCTAATATCCCCTTGAAGTTCTTCCTAATTGAAGGGATAATAAATTTGAGGGGAGCTATAAGAACTTTAGCTAAACCTCCAATTTGTATTCGCGCACAAAACATTGAAATGCTAAGAGAACACACATTAAAACTAAATAAGAAAGGCCCGCTTAATGATTTTAGAACGCAGATGATCAATTTAGATTTATGATAAGGAGCTTCACATCTGGCTGGGAGGACATCTAGTGGGTTAAGCGCAGTTCTTAAAAAATGAAGTTTAATCTTTAAGAATTCTGCTGAACAAGTAAGCCTTAATAACACATTGTGCAGATATCTAGAAGCAGTGAATAAAACAAACGTAATTTTCTCGCGTATTCTGCGAACTACACTTTGAACTGGTTTAAAGCTTCTTAACACTTCTTCAGCTAATATGAATAAGTAGACGCACAAAATGATTATATTCAATCGAAATATAGCGATGTACATAGCGTCTAGTTAGGAGATGAGCTTTGACCCAATAAAGGGAAAGTAACCCGAGGGATAAGTAGGTTGGTTAAAAATGATGAAAGAAGTTCATTTAAATTTCCTTTGGGACAAACGGATAATTGATGACCTTTGGAAAAGCTATAAGCCATTTTTATGAAGAAAACGGTGAATTGGTTTGACGAGAATTGGAATAGTATATAGCCCAGTATATAAAAGACATTTAGCCAAAATAGCGCATTGTGAGAGCCCAAATAGATTAACGGCAACGATTAAGTTGTTAAAGGCTAGAAAGATTTTCCAATTAAGGGAAATAGAGCTAATTAAGCCGAGAAAATCAAGCTTAAAGGAGTTAGCTGAAGTTCATGAGATCACTTACATAAAACTTGTTAAAAATCTATGCAAGCTAGGGGGCGGGAAAATAGATGAGGATACGATCGTTTCAAAGGAAAGCTTTGAAGTTGCTCTTTACGCTGTTGGAGGAACGTTAAAAGCATGTGAGCTAGCTTTAAAGGGAATGATAAATGGAGGCTTTGCGTTGATCAGACCTCCTGGGCACCATGTGGGATTTAGAGGAAGGGCTATGGGAGCTCCTTCACAGGGATTTTGCATTTTCAATAACGTAGCCTTAGCCGCGAAATTCTTAATGAATAAGAACCTGAAAAGAATCCTTATATTTGATTTTGATTGTCATCACGGTAATGGCACTCAGGAAATCTTTAACACAAGCCCGAATGTCCTATATATAAGCACTCATCAAGACCCGCTGACAATTTACCCAGGAACGGGATTCATTGAACAAATTGGGTCTAAAGATGGGGCTGGTTTTAAAGTAAACATACCACTCCCCCCTTTTACAGGCGATGATGCGTATTCCATAATCCTAGAGGATATAGTCTCTCCATTGGTACGGGAGTTTAAGCCCGAGTTTATTTTGGTCTCAGCCGGATATGATGCTCATAAAGACGATCCACTAACCGATATGAAATTGTCCTTAAATAGCTTCAGAAAGATATGTAGAAAAATGCTGGAATTTTCCTCAAGATTTTGTAAAGGCAGACTGATATTTGTTCTCGAGGGCGGATATGGGCAAGGACTACCTGAAGGAATATACGTTACTTTAATGGAGCTTTGTGGGAAAAAGCCAAAAATTGGAGAGAAAATGACTAAAACAGACATAAGCACATTCAGAAAAGTGATTAAGATTAAGAATCGATTGCATGACATTTTAAGGAATTTTTGGAAGCTTAATTAATTGAAAGTTTATAGAGAATTAGCGGTTAATGGTAAATGTACGCTGGTGATTTGGATGCGCGAAAACAATAAGAGCATTATAAAGAGGGCTCTTTGGGGAGGAGTTTTCCTAATAGGCCTGGGCATCATTTTCCTAGCGGATCTTCCTTGGGAGTCCATACTCATATTATTAGGGGCGATAATCCTGTTAGACGGATTAATAAGATATTATTTGGGGGAAAAACGTGGAGAAAGACCATAGTAGAGGAATGAGACATAAAGATTGGATTTTCCTCATAATAAGCGGAGTTTTGATTATAATTTCAGGATTGCTTCTTCTATTTAACTTAAAGCTCTTTCAACTGATTGAACTTAACTTCTTTAAGATAATTGGGCTTATAACGATTATTGTTGGAATTTTTCTCATAATTTTTAACTTAAGATGGAAGATTTATGCTAGCCCTAGATCAACCTTATTGCTGGCAGCAGCTTTAGTGATATTCATTCTATCCTCGGCGGAGTTTCCTGTTAAGGTCACAGGAGAAATCGAATTTTATGCTTTAACTAGAGATAGACTTACAGCGTCTGTAATAGACATAAAAATTCTTACATTAACTGGGAACATATATGTTTCAAGTTCAAATGATCCAAGCCTCGTGTATAACATCTCGTTTCATAAAATCAGGGTTCCTCTGTTGATGGAGGAAAGTAAGGTGATCTTTAAGAATAAAACCTCAGATAACGTCCTGCTCATTGATGCTTATTCAGATATGGCCGATGTTTATGTTATCTTAGGCCCTAACGTAACCTCAATCATAGATCTATCGACAAACACAGGAAATGTGAAACTAGCGGTTGATGGTAATGTTAGAGTTGATACGTTGAGATTAAAATCCTCAACAGGAAATATAGAGGCAAAATTATCTGGCGTACGTTCATTAAGCTCTGTAGGACTTTCTTCTAGTATAGGAAACGTGAGATTTGAGGCATATTTATTAGATCTCTTGAGTGATTGTGCTGTCGATATAAGGAATGATGTAGGAAACGTTTACATAGAGATAAAAGTTTCAAGGAACGTTGGATGCGATTTTAAGGGCGTAACTGATCTGGGAGCCATAAAAACGTTTTTACAAGGTTTTGAGGAGATAGGCGATTTAACTTCCAAATATGTTCATATAAGGAGTGAAAATTATGAAAAATCCCGATATTCAATTACTCTAACCGCTGAAACCAACATAGGCAATATTTATTTTTATGGTAGGGTGCTGTCTAGTTAGTTTCGGCTAGGAATTAATGAATGAACAAAATAAAGTCTTTGAGAAATTATCCAAATATCTGATAATAGATAATTTTAAATATCCTTATCTTAATGACTGATGATGGAAATCTATGTCTAGAACAGTATTATTAATGCTGTTGGTAATTATTTGCGCATTAGCAGGCTTATTAGCATATTTTACATTCCATTCTCAAAGAGAAAGGAGCAGACTTAAGATATTTCATGCAGGAAGCCTTGCATTGATGTTAAATGAGGCCGAAAGAGCTTATGAGAATATAAGGACCGATATCGATATTCAAAGGGAGCCTTCTGGTAGCGTAAAAGCTGTAAGAAAGATATCAGACCTAGGCAGGCAATGTGATATAGTCATGGTAGCGGATTACAGGGTTATAGACAATTATTTGGTACCCGCCTATGCAAATTGGAACCTCATATTTTGCTCAAATGAAATGGTGCTATGTTTCACAAATAAGAGTAAATACGCCTATGAAATAAACGAGGAGAATTGGTACAAGATTTTATTAAGACCGGGGGTTAGATATGGATTTTCTAATCCTAATCTCGATCCTTGCGGGTATAGAGCCTTGTCCATAATTTATATGTCAAGTGTTTATTACGAGCAGGAAGATATATGGAGAAATTTAGTGCTCAAATACATACCGGATATAAAGATCGTGAGCAACGGAAGTGGACATTTCATATTCTTTCCAGTGAGATTTGAGTACATAAGCGGGGGTAAACTAGTTCTTAGGGACAAGGAAATTGATCTTATTCAGTTGCTTGAGATAGGTTCTTTAGATTACGCATTTGAGTACAGGAATGTGGCAAAGGAGCATGGGCTTAGATATGTGTCTTTGCCACATGAACTTAACCTTAGGGATAATCCATTCATTAAAGTGTTCATCATCCTTTACACAGGAGACCCAAAAAGACAAAAATCCGTTGCAATTACTGGAATAAAATATGGGCTAACTATACCTAAAAATTGTGAAAATTACAAGGAGGCCATAAAATTCCTAAAATGGCTACTGTACCAAGACGGTAAAGAGATAATCGAAAAGCATGGTTTTGTTCTGATCCCGTACGAATTTAAAGGAGAAGTACCATCTGAATTGAGAGAATATGAGTAGGGAATTAGTTTTCTTTTCAACTTTTAGTTCCATTTTGGTCTTATTCTTAGTGATTCCTCTAGTTATATGTTTAGTTGTTGGTGGGCCTCATATAGTTGAGATAGCTAGCGACTTAGAGGCTCTTGATGCTATGCGTCTAAGTTTTTATGCAGGTGTTACCTCAAGCTTGCTAATTACCTCGTTTGGAACTCCTCTTGCATATTTGTTATCTAGAAAGAAAGGCATGCTAGCGAATATAGTAGAGAGCTTTTTGGAGATACCATTAGCGCTTCCACATAGTGTTGCTGGGATAATGGTGCTATTAGCGTATAACTCAAGAGCTCCTCTAGGCTTATTGCTTTCGAACCTTGGCATAATAATTGAAGACAGCTATTGGGGAATAGTTTTTGCGATGGCTTTCGTCTCCTCGCCTATTTTTATTACGGCTATGAGAGCGGGCTTTGATTCTGTTGACATAGAGCTAGAAAATGTTGCTAGAAGTCTTGGAGCTTCAGAAATCGAAACATTTTTCAAGATTTCATTACCCTTAGCGTTCAGACATCTAGTCGCTGGTTTTATACTTTCCTTAGCTCGAGCTATCAGCGAAGTAGGGGCTGTTATGATAGTGGCTTATTATCCTAAGGTAGTGGCGACCTTGATAATTGAGAGGTTTTTAGGGTATGGGTTAAGGGCTGTGCTAGCTCTTTCTACAGTATTAGCTCTTGTTAGCCTAACAGTTTTTGCTATTTTACGTTTTTTGTTGAAAGGTGGTGAATAGTGAAGCCATGCCTAGAAATAGACCACATGTGGAAGAGAATGGGCAAATTCAAACTTATTGACATATCTATGAGAATAATGGTTGGCGAATATTTTGTTGTGTTAGGCCCCTCAGGAGCTGGGAAAACCCTCCTTTTGCAGGTTATAGCGGGAATTTTACAACCTGATAGGGGCAGGATAATAATAGATGGGGTCGATGTAACTAAAGCTCCGCCCGAAAAAAGAAATGTGGGATATGTTCCTCAAAACTACGCCTTATTTCCTCACCTCACAGTTTTTGATAACATAGCTTTTGGATTGAAGTTAAAGAGATTATCGAGGGAAGAAATTCAGGAGAAAGTAAGAGAGGTGGCCGAGAAATTGAGCATAGAAGACCTTTTATATAGAAAACCTGGAACTTTAAGCGGGGGTGAAGCTCAGAGAGTCGCTCTGGCCAGAGCCCTTGCTATCAAGCCTAAGTTATTGTTATTGGATGAGCCGCTCTCTGCTGTTGATCCTGTTCTTAGATGGGAAGTGAGGGATTATCTGAGGAGAGTCCATAGGGAATTTGGGACAACGGTCATTCATGTAACGCACGATTTTACCGAAGCGCTAGCTCTAGCTGACAGGATAGCTGTATTAAATGGGGGCAAGGTGGAACAGATAGGTCCTCCTTATGAGGTTTTCTACAAGCCAAGATCAGAATTCGTTGCTTGGTTTACCAGAACGGGCAATATTTATAAAGGCAGAGCAAGACCAATTGGGAACGGGTTATCAATTGTTGAGGTAGGGCCGTTATCATTTACTGTGTGCGGCGAGTATGAGGGGAAGGTAGCCATTAGTTTTCGTCCTGAGTATGTGACAATATCTAAATCTAAGATCAAATCTAGCGCAAGAAATGAGATTGAGGGAGAAATAGAGGATTACATAGATGAGGGAGCACTAATATTGCTTAAAATTAGATCGATGGGGTTAGAAGTAAAGGCATATATTACTAAGAGCTCTTTTTCTGATCTTGGTCTTAAACAAGGGGAGAGGGTATATCTTTACATTAAGGCATCACAAATACATGTCATCAAGTAAATTTAATATCAATAGAGGTGGAGTTCAAGCGGTTGAGTTTCCTATATCATTTAGGCGTGATCTTATCTGGTATTAATTTATTTTAACGATGATAATTGTTAAAGACAACCTTTCCACAATTCTTTATGAGGATGTCTAAGTTTGATGAATTTAACGATCTAGAGACGAGATATGAGGTCATTTTGGAATTCAGAGGAGAACCAGTTATGGATTATCAGTTAGCTATGATACTAAGGCTTATTGATAAAAAGGGGTCATTACTTGCAGCAAGCAGGTCATTAGGAATCCCGTATTCAAGGGCTTGGGATAAAATATCAAGAGCTGAAAGAGTTATGGGAGCTAAGCTAGTCATAGCCCAAAGAGGAGCTAGAAAAGGGGGGATGAGGCTGACAAATGTCGCAAAAAAGTTACTTAAGAAATATTTGGAGGCTGAAAGGAGGCTTAAGCTTGTAATTTCTCCTATTAGAGCAGTAAAAAGGAGGGAAAAGGAACCCGATATCATAATAGCGCATAGTCATGACCCTATATTGGCTTTAGTGCTTGAGAAACTAAAGGACAAATATGAAGTAGAAAACGCGTGTGTAGGCTCTGGAATGGCCTTAGCGATGTTAAGCCTTGAGGAGGTTGATGTGGCCTGTTCACATCTTTATGATCCAGGCACCAAGGAATATAATAAACCCTATTTTAGGTTTTATTGGCTAAATGAAAGAGTTAAAATAATCGGAGGCTATTCAAGAGAGCTAGTTTTCGCTTTTAATCCTAACATTAAACCTATGAGCATCGATGATGTGATAAAGAAACTCTTAGCTGGAAATTTGAGGCTTGTGAACCGAAATTTAGGTTCGGGCACCAGGGTTTTTCTAGATGGTCTTTTGAGGGCAGATAAGAAGGATATTAGCAATATTAGTGGGTACAACAATATAGCATATACTCATCTTGAGGCAGCCAGAATTGTAGCCGCTGGTAAAGCAGATGTGGGGCTTATGCTTCGCTATGCCGCGGAGATGTATGGACTAAGATCAGTACACGTCACTTGGGAAAGATTTGAGTATATAGCTTTAAGAAGTTCCCTAAAAAAAGCGGGAGTTAAAGGGCTGGAGAAATTACTTAGTTCGGACTGGTTAAACAATCTGCTTAGTAATACTCCAGGATATAGGGCAATAACTCGCTAATGGGCCAACCTCATTGTAGCCTTTCTGTTAAAGTGGAGAAGGAATATTTGTTTAGTTTAAATGCCTTGAATATTTAGTTAATAGCGATGATAATCGTAGATGTTCATGAACCTAGACTTATAATTGAGTTCTTAAAGGAAAGGGGAACGGAAGTCCTCATAAAAGCCATTTCTCCAGGAGATTATATTATAGGAGATATAGGCATTGAAAGAAAGAGCTTGAACGATTTTTATATGTCAATAATTAAAAAAAGGCTTTTTGAACAATTATCAAGACTTAAGGATGTGTATTCTAGACATATCTTAATAGTTGAGGGAGATTTAGCCGAAGTTTCCTCTTTTAAGAACCCAAATGTTTTTTGGGGAGCCTTTCTCTCGATAACGTTTGATATGGACGTTCCGATTATCTTCACTCCTAATATGGAGGAAACGGCCAATTTGCTTGCAACTATCGATAAAAGACTTGCTAAGGAGAAAAAGCCCATTTCTTTGAGATATAAACCTAAAATTTTAACAGAAGATGAATGGAAGATTTTTATAGTCCAAGGCTTACCTCAAATAGGTCCAAAACTCGCAGAAGAGCTTTTAAAAAGATTTGGAAATGTTAGAAGAATTTTTAATGCTACCGTAGCCGAGTTAACAAGTATCCCTGAAATAGGAGAGAAAAGAGCAAGAAGAATTGTTCGAATAATAACCTCAAAGTACGGAGCAGGAAAGAAGCCTTATATTCTTGGAGAATAATCCTATAACTAAACAATATTCGTCCCATTAGTGACCTACAATGGGGCAACGAGATTTCAGGAGCTTAGTGTAGTAAGGAGAGTCTACTTGACAATGAAACAGTGTTTAATAGCTTTTTTATTTGATTTAGGCGGGATCTTCGCTGGATGGATAATGTCCCATGCAATTCCCGTTTTAAGCATAGCCCCTTGGTTACTAATAATTTACCCGATGATCTTAACAATTAGGGGAAACATCAATGGAATACTATCTGGGAATTTATCTACACTACTCAACATCGGGCTCATAAAACCCAGATTCATGAAAAACACGGAGATCTTTTACTCGTTAATCTCCAGTATAATGGCCGTCGTCTTAATAGTTGGTCTGTTATCAGGAGGAATAGCTACCATTTTAGGAAGCATGTTTTTAAACATACCCCTTACGGAGTTTTATCTGATCGGGCCGATTTCCCTGTTAGCTATGCTTTTATCAACGTTTTTAATAGTTCCCATAACGATATCCATAGCAATTCTGACCTTTAGGTTGGGATTGGACCCCGATATTTTAGTATATCCTATTATGTCAACTATAGCAGATATCATTGCTAGTTTTTGCCTTTTCTTAGCAGTAGATCTGGTTCTCATCTCCTTTAGTAAAGAATTGATCGCATCCTTCTTGTTAGTATTAATACTCTCCATATATCCGACTTATTTGTCCATAGATCGATTTATAAAGGGAGATGAGGGATTTATAAAGAACATTAAGGAGATAACACCGTTCATCACAGCGCTCTTAATCATCTCAAGTATTGCAGGCAGTATGCTTTCAATGTTTAAAAAGGCTATTGAGGCGAACTCATATCTCCTAATGGTTTTTCCCGCTGTTATATGTACAATCGGTGATATGGGTTCGATTATCGGGTCAATAACTACAACTAGACTTAATTTAGGATTTTTAAAGCCGAAATTGTCAGAATTAAGAAGGATATTACCAGAAATTTTAGGCGTGGAAGTAATAGCTATACTTATGTTCCTTCTTTACGGAATAATAGGATGGGTTTTAGCTTTTCTTAATAGCTATTTCATACCACTCTTACTGTTGGTGAACCTGGTAAGTTTTCCGGTGATAACGGTTTTATCATTTTTAACTGCTATGCGTACCTTTAAGCACGGGTGGAATCCAGATAATTTTGTTAATCCAATTGAGGCAACTTTTTCTGATTTTTTAGCAACAGCGGTTTTCGTCCTTATAATCGCGACTGTTGAAACTTGAGCGTGATAATGTTTAAAAATAAAGAGGCTTAGTTAACGATGGTGCGCA
>CAYLIY010000001.1:11311-16444 GCA_964384015.1 uncultured Nitrososphaeria archaeon
CCCTGCAACATATGACTATAAGAGAGTTGAAATCCATAGAGGAGTTTTACATGTGTGAGGAAATGCAGAAAAGAATTTGGGGAATGGAGGATAGGGAAATAGTACCGTCAGACTTAATGGTAATATACTCAAAGTTCGGCGGGATGGTTTTAGGAGCCTTTGATGAAAATAAAAACATGATTGGTTTTTTGATAGCTTTCCCAGCCTTTATGGGGAACAAGCTATACCTTCATTCCCATATGCTTGGGGTATTAGCAGAAAAAAGGTTTAAAGGAATTGGTTTTAAAATTAAGCTTAAGCAAAGGGAAATAGCAATTAAAAGGGGGTATGATTTAGTTGCTTGGACTTTTGACCCTCTCCAAGGAGTTAATGCTAATTTCAATTTAAGAAAGCTAGGGGTTGTTATAAGCACCTATTATAGGAACTTTTACGGAATGATGAGAAATGTTCTGAATTATGGATTAGAGTCCGATAGGTTTCTTGCTGAGTGGTGGGTAAAAAGTAATAGGGTTTTGAAGAGGATTAGCGGAAAATATACGCTTAAGAAGCTCTCAGAGATAACTTCTGAAGCTGGAATAGTAAACGAAACGAATGTTGACGAAAATGGGTTCAGAGTAATAAAGAAGCTAAATTTAGACTTAAACAATAACGTGCTTTTAGTAGAGATACCAGAAGATATAAATAAGATAAAATCCGTAAAAATGAGCCTAGCTATTGACTGGAGAATAAAAACAAGAAGGATTTTTGAAGAGTATTTCAAAAAGGGATATATAATCACAGATTTTATCTCTGAACGATATAAAAATATGAGAAGAAACTTTTACGTGCTTAAAAAGTGCAGAAAGGAGGATATCCTTGATAATTAGGGAAATAGAGCTTAGGATAATATCACTTCCCCTTAAACGGACATTTGAGACTAGTTTTGGAAGAGAGAGCGTAAAAAGGGCCTTAATAATCACTATAAGGGAGAATGACCTTGAAGGATTTGGCGAATGCGTTGCCATGCCCACGCCGTATTATTCATACGAGACTGTAAATACGGCTTGGTACGTGATATCTGAGTTTATGGTGCCCAGGATTCTTGGAAAAGACTTCAAGAAGCCCGAGGATTTAATAAAGGCCCTTGAGAGGATAAGAGGACATAACATGGCAAAATCCGCACTTGAGTGCGCATTTTTGGACTTATTCTGTAAGAAGGCGGGAATTCCATTGAAGGATTACTTGAGAGGAGTGAGGAATAAAATCGAGAGCGGAGTTAGCATAGGAATTCAACCTAATATTAAGAGCTTATTAGATTTGATCGATCATTACTTGGATAAGGGGTATAGAAGAATAAAGGTAAAGATAAAGCCAAATTGGGACGTAAATATAGTGAGGGAGATCAGGAAGGAGTTTGGGGAAATACCTTTGATGGTTGATGCAAATGCCGCTTATAGCTTAGCTGATTTAGAGGTATTTAGATTGCTTGACAGGTATAACTTAATGATGATTGAACAACCACTAGGATATGACGATTTAATTGATCACTCCGAATTGCAGAGGCTTATAAAAACGCCAATTTGTCTTGATGAAAGCGTGAAATCAGTTAATGATCTTAAGGTAGCAATTAAGCTTAGAAGTTGTAAGGTATTGAACATTAAAATTGGTAGGGTAGGAGGAATTCTTAATGCCATAAAAATGCATGATTTATGTCTTAAAAACAGAATACCTGTTTGGTGCGGGGGAATGCTTGAAACAGGAATCGGAAGAGCCTTTAACGTGGCTATAGCGTCGCTTCCAAATTTCAAGTTTCCAAATGATATCTCAGCAAGTGACCGATATTTTGATGAGGACATAATTGAGCCGCCATTTATGTTAAATCGCGATGGCACCATAAACGTACCAACTAAACCAGGGATAGGAGTTGATATTGTTAAGGAGAGACTTGAGAGAGCAACCCTAAAAAAGGCCGTTTTTAAATTAGATTGACCTCTCTATTTCCTTGATTTTATTTAGGATTTTCTTAAAGATTTTCATGTCTGATACATTGATCAAGGGTATCCTAGCACCTTTTTCTACATCGAATATCCTGGTATATTCAGGAAAGGCGGCAAAACAGATCTGATTTATTGGGAAAAATCCCTTTTCTACCTCATACTTAAAAGCATCATCGTGAATTTCTAAACAGATTACGTACCCATCTATCCAAAACAACTTATTAGCCCCCATCGTTATTGAACACCAAGCTAATTCTGACGCCTTTCTCTTGTCTATTGAGTATATCCTAATCTCTCGAGTCGGCAAATATTTAATTTCCATTAAGAGCTCACCACGAAATAATATTACCAAGCCAGATTAATGTTAAGGAATTTTTTACATATATCGGAGAGTTGATTGACCGGATTATCCCCATAGTCCACACGGATATCTATTATCTTATCATAAGCTCTTCCATAAAGAGTTTTTCCAACCACAAGCACAGCTGCACTTTTATCTCCTCTTTTATCCCCTCCTTTTGATGAACCTGCTTTTAACGCTTTAATTAACTTCCATATAAGATCTTCATCGGATTTTTCAAAGGCGTTGGCCATAGTTGTGATCACTTCTTTCGTCGCCAGCAAATTCCCACCACATGCATAAGTATCTCCCACGATATGACCCTTTTCGTCTGGAAGATCCTTGCCAGTATAAGCAACAACCCCTTTAAATGCGATCACCAGTACTTGCCTTAATGTAGCTTTTCTGTCCTGACTTAAGCATTTATGCAAGGCTTGTTCAGGCGATAGACCTTCTTTGATAAGAGAGATTATAATTCTGCCAAAAGAGGGATTGGTATAACCCTGGGTTGCTACAGCGGCTATCGGATATTCAGCCCAGGGAACCCTTGATCCAACCGCTATGCTTCCTGATGCTACAGCAACCCCTAATCTCTGAGTCTTTAAATCAACAGCTACGATGGAGTATGTCATACAATAATTAGTAAACATAAATCTTAAAATTAAAAAAAGGGAAAAGGAATCTACTTAATGGCTAATTCTATGTCTGCTACTTTAACGGTTTTTCTTCCAGCATGTCTTGCGTATTCTACAGCATTTTTAGCAATTTTAATAGCGCATTTTTCCAGATAATCCCTGAGAGCAACTGTTGCTTCTTCACTTATCCTCTCAGCACCAGCCTTTTTAATGAGTCTTTCAATAGGCGCTAGCGGTAATTCAGGCATCTTACTTCCCCAAAAATGAGTTAATGAAAAAGGATATTTAAGTTTTTTAAAAAATGAGCATTAATAGCCTTTGCATAGTGATGATAGAAGTTTTTGTTATTTGGTTTTCCTACTCCTCTGGAGGTAGGAATACTTATGCCGTAACCGTGGTTACAACATTTGCTTTGTTTTTCTCCTTTCCTGCAACAACTTCAAGAGATCTCTTCAAAGGGGATCTAATGGCAAATTAAAGTAAACGGGGTGAGAAGATTTAACTAAAAAAATAGACAATTAACTTGTTGGAATGGGTTTAGGTAAAATTGCAAAATGCGTATGTCTGATAATGTAGATCTCTTGGGCCTCTATTAGTGGAAGACCGTAATCCGCTATCATTGTTACATTTCCTCTCACTAGTATTATGTCCCCTCTATGAAGATCCACGCCTAGTCCAGAGTAATCAACTATCCATAGACGTATGAAAACAGGCGGAATCGCTCTTCGTCCACTTCTTCTTAAGTGTAATATCCAGGGAAGCAACCTTGTTCTGGCAACACCCCATACTAGTGCTTTTTTACTTGTCTCGTTAACCCCTACAACGAATCCTTTTAAGGTAACGTTTATTCCCACGAGATCTTCCACAGCGGGCGAAAGTTTTACCCTAAACATGAAAGCTAAAGCCATAAAGCATTTATTTCTCATTCTTTCAAGAGCTTTAACGGCCTTTCGTAAGTCTTTTCCCCTCTCAGCTTCTTCTTCAGCTGCCATGTACTCCTCTATCAGGTCTTGAACTTCACTTGGCACGACATCCCCGGCCATTTCCGTTAGCTCCTTAAGTGTTTGCCCTATTCCCCTTATCTTATCCTTAAATCTGCTAAATCTCTCCCATGCTCTCTCTGATGCCTTTTTATGTATGATGTGAGCTAAATCTGCCATAAACCTATGTGCTTTCCCTAAGAGCTTAGCTGCTGCAGATATATTTCCGGCCTCTAGTTGAGCTAATGCCTCAGAGAGAGTTGAATTCACCTCATCAAGAATCGGCTGAACCTCGGTTAGGTTAACGCTTTTTGCATGCTTGACGTATCTATTAAAGTTCGCCCATGTTCTGTTTATAGCCACCCTTAGGCCTACGGCCTTCTCTTCGGTTTCTTCAGCCAGCTTATTTAACTCCTTTATTAGTTCACGAATGACGATCATTATATCATAAGCCTCATCCCTTAGCTGCTGTGTTAAATTCCCCTCCTCAGCAACTACTCTTATTTCCTCAATTAATTCATTTGCTCTTTGAATTGTGTCATTTACCTTGGCCGACAGGTTTTCTGGGATCTCTATTCCTCTCTCCATAAGCTTAAATATCGTGTCATTTAGCTTTTTAACACATTTTTCAAGCATAAATGCCAATCTATCGGCTGTAACGTTCATAAGTTCTTCTTTTATTAATGGCTTTATTCCCCCAGCCCTTATTGTTTTCTTTATTAAGACCCATAGCTCCCCTATTACCCGCCTGAATTCTTTAGTTGCATTTATTACCATCTTCATAGCCAATGTTACGTTTGATTCCTCGGTAGCGTTCTCAAGTAGCTCTTGTGCGTGTAGATAGGTGCTATTTACCTCAACGGGTATGGAAATGTTTAATGAAAGAGCGAATGAAAACAACCTTGTTGCGTAATTTTCAGCGTTTTTAGCTATTTTTAGCAATATTTCCATTCTTCTATCAGTTGATGACTGAGCGTATGCAAACGAAGAAACCGCTTCGAATAAAAGTAAAGATATGAGAAATCCGGCAAGAATTCTTGAAATTCTCATCCTAAATCACCAAAATTATTCTAAATCGGGAATTTTTATAAAGAATACGTTGAAACGATTCGGAAACAATCATTTCAACACTTGAAACACTTGTTTCGTGCTTAAAATCGATAGTAATGCCGTTAAATCTGAAACATGAATGATGTTTATGA
>CAYLIY010000001.1:16454-31306 GCA_964384015.1 uncultured Nitrososphaeria archaeon
GATTATTCCGAGCTCATCAGCAAATCTGTAAGCTTCCTCCATCTCCTTACGTGTGGGTCTTCTAGCGATATCCGGGAATTTCTCTGGATGACGAGCAACTAAGTACTCAGGCCTATACTGCGACATTATGTTCACCAAAAAATTCGGGCAATTATCAGCAAGCCACTTTAGCACTGGTTTAACACAACACTCTACGTGATTTGGAAGTACAAGGATCCTGACAATCGAATCTATACTTTCATCATGAAACATTTTATGGTTTCGGGATACTACTTCGAAGTAATTAGACACGTTACTAAGCCTTAATGCACAGAAGTCATTTCCGTATTTAAAATCAGGAAGGCCTATATCGATTATATGTATCAAAAGCTTAGTTGCTTCCGTGCTCATGTAAAAATTTGAGTTCCATAACATGGGA
Source organism: uncultured Nitrososphaeria archaeon (assembly GCA_964384015.1). Taxonomy (GTDB): domain Archaea; phylum Thermoproteota; class Nitrososphaeria; order Geothermarchaeales; family CAYLIY01; genus CAYLIY01. The sequence continues at coordinate 16,873 of CAYLIY010000001.1, forward strand.
ACGTTTATGTCTGTATATTTCATGGCTTCAATTATCGTATGGATATGAGGAACCGGATCTCCTCCAACGAAATTAGTATTTAGCCCTCCTTCCTTTCTTAACTTCTCAATTAAGGTCGCAAGCAATGGAGGAGTAATTTCTATTCCATTTGTGGGGTCAGTTGATATATCCCAATTCTGACAGTGAACACATCTAAAGGTACATGAAGACATGAAGAAGGTGGAGCTAGGTACTAATGGGGCTTCTTCGCCATAATGGTGGAAGTAAGATGCCAAAAAACTTTTATCCGTCAACTTACAGAAGCCTTTTTCCCCTTTCTTCCTGTTCACTCCACATCTTCTCTCGCAGAAATGACAATTCTCTAAAATTCTATTAGCTATTTCCACTTTGAGATCAAGAAAGCTTATTTTAGCTCTTCTAAGATCCGCTAATTCTAATTCACCATTCTTTATCTTATTCCATGTTTTATTAAACTCAATTGCCAATCTTTCATGTTCGTGCCATAGCTCATCGTAGCCGGCATCTTTTAAATCTATATCAGCTTCAATTCGCTTACATATCAGGTATTTAGCTGGTTTCTCATTAACCATTACCTTCCTATACCAACTAAGTCTATTCCTTACTTCTTCATTTTCCCACACTGTTATCGCATCTGGCCTATAGAATATCCACATGTCCAACTATCAATTTGTTTAATCAAATTTTAGGGTTTTAAAGCTAGGATTACTGGTTCCTCATTTAGTTTGTTATCCTGGCTCAACTTGAAATTCACAGTAGGGATCTCCCTTGGAAATACAAAAGGTTTCCCTTGTTGTAAGTTTTCTTCCCATTATCCCTTTAAATAGGCCCGATATAACGCCTCGAATGAAGTGCCCATTAGGTTTATCATTATGAACATATCTGCACTCCACTGAATCATATATCTTCAAAGCTGCTCTTTTAGTTAAGGGATCAACATCAAGCATTTCATAATCTCTCCATAGCCCGTATCCTCTATACATGGCAAAAGTCACTTCAGCAAGTTCAAATCCCTTAAGCCCAAGGAGCCTACTCAGCGAATTATATGTCTTCTCCCCAGCCAATTCACCTATATGGTATATTATAGCAGCTCCAGCGTCTCCCCATCTGGTTTTTATTTCATTTATTATACTCGCGAAAAACTCACTAGTAAGTATTACCATGGGAACGTCGCCCATCAGTGGGGGATAAAAGTTCACGTAAAATCCCAGCCCTTTAAACGGCAATTTAACTACCCTAATTTTTATCACTCCAGGAATTTTATCCAGCTCAATCTCCAGAGCTTGAGGCGATGTCTCACCTTTGGATGGATCCAAAATGCCCTTAACTTCCACTATATTCTCAATAGATAAATTCGAGTCCAGATGGACCAACTGAAGGTTTAAGGCAGCTAAAGTCTTCATAATGGCCCTATAAGCCTCTGAAGAGGCGTCGATCTTCAGATATATTTCCCAGAATTCTTTATTTTTGGAAAGAACCAATGGTAAAACTTTAAAAGGGATAAGACTTGTCACTGTTTCAACCATAGAAGTATTATTTCAAATTAAATATTTAAATTTCACTTGCGTTAGCAATGCATTTATTAACTCAAGGAAATATATTCCTGAGGGTTATAATATCGCGCGTGAACATTTTCAATGTGCTGGCCCTGAAGGGAACTTCAAAAATTCTTAGGAATTTACTTAAGGGAGACCTCACATATTCCGAGCTTTCTAATGCTGTCGGTCACTCTGCCACGACAAGCAGAGCCTTAAAAGCCCTTTTAAAGCTAGGAGTGATTGAAAGGAGGGTTCTTAATGAAAGATATAGACCTGTGCTATACTCTTTAACAGAAAACGGCAAGAAACTGGCTGAAATAGTAAATATGTTAATCGACATTGAGAAAAACTTAAAATCTAAATAAAACCGCGTTAATCAATACGATCTACAGGGCATAACGGATCTTTTTCGTTTAATTTACCGAATTTTGAAAGTGATCGAGCGTAACATCCACCTAAACATCTTTTTCTTACTCGACAGTTCGAACAAGGTTTATTTAAGTTTGGATTGGAGACCTTTAAGCTTAATTCGTGGTTTTCTTGTTCTAAGAAAGCCTTAAGCAAGGGCTTATTTTTAACGCTGGTGAGAACTATATCTAGAACATCGCAAAGAAGCACATCTCCGTTTACGCCTATGTCCATAACATCCGCTCTCCTGCAACATCCTACATGAACCCTGAAATTATCGATAAATCTAAGAGCAAACGGCATACACCAGAGGCTGATAGGAAAGTCTCGCTCTTTAGCCACTTCATCAATCAGCTTCAGCGATTTCAGTATTTCCTCCTTTGTTAAAACGTCCTCCCATGTAGCCCTGCCAAATGGCATTATCGGTATAAAGCACGCATAACGCGCGCCAGCAATTAAAGAAAATTCAACTATATCCTTAATTTCCACATAATTAAGCCTATTTAAGGCGGTTATTGTTGAGTAATCAACACCAGCTTTATTCATTTCTTTAATGGCGCCCTTAGTATATTTCCAGGAGCCTTTTCCCCTAACTAATTCATGATTTTTCCTTAAACCATCAACGCTCAAGTACACGAAAACATCAAGATTTTTGAGCCTTTTGGCTTTTTTCTCTCCTATTAGAGCCCCATTCGTAACAAGAGACAGCTTTATACCATATTCACGAGCCTCGCTCATTAAATCAAAAATATCTTCTCTAAAGAGGGGTTCGCCTCCTGAAAAACCTATGTGTTCTACTCCCATTTCTCCAGCTTCTCTAATTACCCTAAGGCACTCATTAGTGCTCATCTCACTAAGAGATCTGAATTTAGACGCGTAACAGAAGCTACAGCTTCCATTACAGCGTCCAGTAATAAGCCAGATTATGGAGGTTAACATAGACTCATCAACTGCCCTAGAATTAGTTGGTATAATGAGAATTTAAACTCATAAAAGGGCTTAAGCCTTTCATGGTCTCGAGACAAAGGGATTTCCTTTAATATAAAACCTTAGAGGCGTATCTAAGTCCTTGGATACCCCTATCCTGAAACTTTTAGCAATTTCTCCAGAGGAGATCTTTCTACCCTCATAAATGGTTATCTCGCTTTTTTTATCAAATACCGGAAGATTATTAAGCTTATTTGTTATGTTTAGAGCCTTTGTTAGCCTTCCGGGTCCATTTGTTAACTTTTTAACGTCATTAATCCCTCTATTCCTCATCATTAGGCTTAACCCACTTAAGGGTTCTATTGCTCTTATCAGCACGGCTCCTGCAACCCCTTTAGGACAGGTAACTATGTTTAAAAGCCAATTACCATGAACCATATAGATTAACGTTCTCCCAGGAGGGCCTAGCATTATTTTAGATAGCTTTCCCCCTTTTCTAGCTCTTGAAGCAGGATCACTTTTTCCATAATAAGCCTCAGTTTCAACTATTATTCCTGATATTGTGTAATTTCCAATCTTCCTTACAAGTTTCTTCCCGAGAAGTGCTACAGCCACTTGTGATGGATTTGACAGGTAGAACTCTTGGGGTAGAATCTTCACGACAAACCCCTAATTACACCATTAACGAACTCGTTATCAAGATAAATTAAGATCGATTGATACTAATTTACTATTTTGAACTTAGCCTGATCGTGAGGAAAATGCAGGTAGCGCCCTTACTTCACTCCTTTATCCTCGTATCCCTGGCTGAGATAGGGGATAAAACCCAATTAGCAACAATCATTCTTGCTTCTAGAAACAAGCCGTTACCAGTTTTTTTAGGAGGGGTTTCAGGTTTTCTTTTGACGGATATTTTGAGCATTTTAATAGGACTTTCAATAAAATCGTGGATTCCAATTTCTCTATTTAAGGTATTATCTGCAAGCATGTTTTTCATTTTTGGCTTTCTCTCCTTAATCGAGAGAAGAGAGAAAATATCTATTAAAAGCTACAAAACAGCATTTTTAACGGCATTTTTTCTTATAACATCCATGGAATTAGCGGATAAGACGAATTTAGTTGTCATAGCCTTAGTTATAGAATATCCCACCTTAATTCAAGTTATAGCTGGAATAACCTTGGCAGCGATTACTATGATGGGGTTAAGCGTGATCGCAGGATCTAAGCTAAGATGCATGCTCCCATCAAAATGGTTAAGAATGGGATCCGCCTTAGCCTTTATTCTCTTCGGCTTTTACATGATTTTAGAGCTATTTGGAATTAAATTCCTTTAATCACCCAGCTGATGGTTAATTTAAGATTAATAGCTTAAGGTAAGTATTATTATGAACTCAGATATGAACGAGGAGAAAACCATAATACTTGCAAGCTGGGTTGACAGATTAATAGCTTATATAATTGACTCGCTTGTTCTCTCAGCCATCTTTTTGATATTAAGGCATTCTTGGATCCTTGCTGTTTTCTCTACACAATTACTCTCCTGGCTGTATTGGACAGTGCTGGAGGGGATGTATGGACAATCTTTGGGCAAGAAATTGCTCAGTATATATGTAACTAACTTAGAAGGGAAAGAAATAGACCTCATCAAGGCAGGAATTGAGAGTTTTGGAAAGATTTTTCCGATAGTCCTGGTTGACGTTTTGATAGGCCTCATCTTTTTCGATGATAAAAGACAAAGGCTATTTAACAAGCTCAGCGATACGATAGTTATCTCGAAAGTTGAGGGATCTGTCCCGGTTAAGGTTAAATACGTCAAGAAATAAGCTTAACTTAACGATTTTATTTCCCTATATTCCTCCAGTAATATCCTTTGGTAGTCAGCTCCTCTTTCAACCATGTCCATTTTTCTCTCCAAATCTCTGGTAACCCTCTCAGATAAGATATCTCCGAATTTTTCGGTTAAATAATTGTGAACTTTAAATCCCAGGGTTGTTGGAATTAACCTGCCCTTCCTTTCAACCACATACCCCCTATCTATAAGCTTTTGCACAATGGTCGCATATGTAGATGGCCTTCCGATTCCCCTTTCTTTCATTAGATTTATGACCTCTCCCTGCGTATAAGGCAAGATTTGAGGCTCTCTTCTAAACATCACCGAAATCACTTTTTCTTTTCCAGTAATTTCAGGTTCAAGTTTAATTGGAGAAATAAGCGTGAAACCTGGCTCTACAACATCGATTATGGCTTCATGATTGATTTCTGCTATATTCTTCAAACTTATTTTCGTTTTTTGCACTTTAAGTTTAGCTTTTTTCATCTGGCTTGCGATAAACCTCCTAAATATGAGATCGTAGAGCTTAATATGATCTAAGGTTATCCCTTTAACTCTAATTAAGCCTTCTCTGATCAGTCTCATGAGCTCTCTTGCATCCATGGGCTTAACGGGTCTTATACATTCGTGAGCTCCTTCTTCTGCTGGGGCCCATTTTCTTCCTTTAAACACCTCTTGACCAAATCTATTCACTATATAGTCCTTTGCCACATTTATTCCATCCAAGCTGACCCTGATGCTATCAGTTCTATGATAAGTTATAAACCCAGACTCGAACAAGGTTTGAGCTATTCTCATGGTCTTTACAGCCGAGAAATGCAACAGGCGAGACGCCTCCCTAAGCATGGCATCTGTTGTGAATGGCGGGGGAGGATCCCTATCTACAAGATCCTCTGAAATATCTAAGATCCTTATCATAGATCCTTCTAATTCGTTTTTTACCTTCAAAGGATCCATTTTTAAGCCTGTTAGTTTAATAACCGACCCATTAGAAAGTTTAACTCTAAAAACAACAGTCCAGCTTTTCTTAAAATCCAAATATCTTTCAATTATCCACCTCAGAACAGGCATTTGAACCCTGCCAGCTGAAAGAGTTTTGTTGTTGAATTTCCTCCAAAGTCTCTCGCTTAATTCAAAGCCAAGCCATCTATCCTCTACTCTTCTAACAAGCTGGGCATTCACTCTTTTTTCATCAATTGCTTTAAGGTTTTTGAGGGCATTTCTTATTCCTCTCCTTGTCACCTCATGAAATTCTATTCTCCTCATATCGGCGACATAAGGCCTTAAAGCGTTCATTATATCCCATCCTATTTTCTCCCCCTCTACATCAGGATCCGTTCCTATAAGCACTAGGTCAACCTCAGACGCTAGTTCCCTAAGCGCTCTTATTATGTCCATGGAGTCCATTATATCCTCATTTCCGCAATAAGGACATTGTTTCACGTCATCAGTGAATTGCTCCCCGCAATTGGAACATCTTTTAATCGTAGCATACACCGGGATGAACTTATCCTCATCAACTAAAACCCCATGGAAGCCCTTATCTGAGACAAGATCAAAGACGTGTCCCTTACTCGCTACTATATTCAGGGTTAGATCTCCAGTGGTCACCTCATATGCCTTTAATCCCAAGATTTCTCTTTGAGCTGGTTTGCCAAAGAAGCTTGATATGACCTTTGCCTTATGTGGTGATTCAACTATTAAAAGAGCGGATTTAACCAGATCCTTAAATCTAGAGGGGATTTTCCCTTCCATTATTAGCTTGACGGTTCTCCTATCTTCATCTACCTCGCTCACTAGTTCATCCCAATTTACTTCACTCTCATGTAACCACCTTGTCTCCTCGAACCTCCATGAAAGCTGTCTGATCAGCCCCCTCAGAAGCTTAGAATCATCGCAAAGAACAATCGATATCCCCTTAGTTACGCCTCCAGCATACAGCCTTGAAGTTCTTCCTGATCCCTGAATGTATGTTCGTACATCAGGGATCAGAACGTATTTTTGACCTTCAATTTCTTTAATTGAGAGATAAGGGCTTTTTTCTAGTTTTTTAAGAACTTCTTTTTTCCTTAGGACTTTTGATAAAAATTCTATTGCTTTTAGACACACATTTACGTAATAACTAAGCTCACCTTCTATACCCTTCTTCAATTGCTCATATACTTCGTCTACTTTTCTTTTCTCTAATTTTAAAACCGTTCTTTTTAGTTCTACAGCTAGCTTATCAGCTAATTTCCTATCCTCTTTATCCATATATTCGGCTAGCTCATTTAGAAGCACAAAAAGCCTAAATGGATGAATATCTCTTTTAATCTCTAATTTAAACTTAAATCTAGGTATCGACGTGAAGATAGCGTATCTTATCCTATGGGGAAGGTCTATCCCCCTAACCAGAACTCCGTAATAAGAGGCCATGCCGATTAGGATATCTATGTCTCCATCTGAAAACGACCTTATCACAGAAGGTTTAACGCTTGCTCCATAACATGTTTCAACTACTATTCCGGCTTTTCTTAGGGATTCAGCTAGCTTATCAGCTAAGCTTTTCCCATCATCCAGTCCGACAAATATTAGGCCACCACCTCCTAACTTCTTAACAAGCTTTAAAACCTGAGCTTCAACATCCTCGGTTCTCTCAAGATAAATATCCTGTATGTTCCTAAAGCCTATGGTCGTAGCGCCTATCGTGAACTTCAGTAACTCCCTGAACAATTTTATTCTTTCTCCTTTTGCTTTTCCTGTGGCAGTTGAAACGACAAGAACACCTATCTTTCTACTCGCCATCAATGTCTCTATTTCATCCCTTGTTCTCCTTATTTCATCGAGAACGTGCTGCCTTTCCCCTATCTTTACCATGGTTATGGCTTTACGTTTAAGTTTGATCGCTTTATAAGCCAAGGCGAGTTCTGCCTCCTTAATGCCTAAAAGCCTTAGAATCTTATCTATATCTTTAGATGATTTTAGAACAGAATCCACATCATCAACAAAAATAAAGTCAAATACATATTTTGAAATTTTATCAAAATTAACCGTTATGAACCTAGAGCTCGTTACTATTATGTCAAAGCTTCCCTCATTTAAGGACTCCAGGAACTTCTCCTTCTTTCTTTTCTCTATGCCAGCATAATATCCGATAATTACTAGATGGTTCAAACCTGTTTTCTCCTTAAACTCTTCCATTTTATTTAGAACTTGCTCTACGAGCAAGCGACTTGGGAGAACTATGTAGGCTTTTTTTCCTTTAGATGCTAAATAAAGAGACATCACCATTCCAAAAATTGTCTTTCCAAGGCCTGTTGGAGCGGTTATCGCGAAGCTCACTCCTTTAAGCACTCTTTTTGCCCATTCCCTTTGGGCGCTCCAAAGCTTGCTTCCAACAGCTTTTTTAAAGAGCTCTTCAAATTCTAGAACGGCCCTTGATAATTCAGAAATTGTCTTGTATTCCCTTAAAGTTCCGAATTTCTCTAGTAACCCTGCTATTTTAACTTGATAGCTTGTGTAGGGAAGAGCGGAATAAGTCTTAAGCGTTCTTCCAGCTACTGGCAAGCATTGCTTACAGGGAGCTCCTAACAATAGCCTTTCATCAGATATGCTTCCGTTGCAGTTGGGGCATAGACCTTCAAATATGACTTTCAAAATAACCAGCCAGTTGTTAGCCTCTTTTCTTTAGTCTAATAGATATCTCACGTAAAAGCTTAGATGGACTGGCTATTGGATAATCCAGCTCCTCCAGTATCTCCTCTATCGGGATGTTAAATATGATTAAGCCACGTAGCCTGTCCATTAGGACATCTTTATCGATGGGAAAATCAACCCCCCTGATCTTAGTCATAAGTTTGACTGCCCATTCAGCCCCAAGGATTTCAGCTGTTTCCGTGACTCTTGCCATTTCTTCCTCCGTTTCTCTTTCTTTTATTCTCTTATACGCCAATTTAGCCAGTCCGCCAGCTATATGTTCATCAAACTTCTCCTCCTCTATCAGCTCTCCAGAGAGCTTCCTCATGACATCCTTTTCATCCGACCTGAGCATTTTATACACGGTAGCTTTAGTTAGCCCTAGTTCTTCGGCTATTTCATCAGCTGTTTTGCCAGCATCGCTTAGAAGTATAGCATAATTTGCCTTTATTAAACTGGGAATCCACGTTAACGTGCGATACTCAGCTATCTTTCTCGGCCCACCGAGCATTGTTATAGCCTCAAGTAACATTTTAAGAACCATTTCGTCTCTTTTCTTCTTCACATCACTAGGCGGCTTTATCTCCATCATCTCAACTTACCACCTACACGTTTGATATATTCGTTAAGAGGAGCCATTATCCTCACTAATCCGGTATCTGTTATCTCAAAAATAAAAGTTCTGGTGTCATGACCTGTCATTCTACAGCCATCTATTCTCATCAATCTTATTATACTCCCAAGGGGCAGTCCATAGGTAGAAACATCGAATTTAGACTGAATAAGCTTCTTATATAGCACTATTGTTCCATCGACGATATGTGCTACCCCATAGCCTCCAGCAGCTTCAGCTGTTAGCTCTTCTGAGGAAGATCTCTTCTGCGAAACCATTAAGCATGTTTGACGCCACTTCTTCATGAAATTATAAACCTTCCTGACGATAACCCTGGCCATAACTTCCTTCGCTTCATAAAGCCCTGTAACAGAATCTATGACCACAGATTTAATGCCATATTCCCTAATAGCGTAAGCTAAGGTGTCAAGCAAATCATTTAAGTTCTCCCTTAAGCCCTGATTAGTAGCGCAGTCTATTATGAATATATTTTTATCGATGTTTTCAATTGAAATCCCCATAGCTGAGGCTCTATATCTCAGGCTTTGGACTATGAACTCCTTTGGAGTTTCTACCGTTACGAAGCATACCCTATACCCTAACGACGCTTGTTTGACAGCAAATTGTTCGGCCATTAAGCTTTTTCCAGTGTCGGCTATGCCAGTCAAGTTCATTACTGAGAGATATGGATACCCCCCGAGAGGGATTTTTTTAACCTCCCCATTCCTGATCTCAACCGTGAAGAATAAGGAATCAAGTCCTTCTACTCCACTAGGTATGCCAAATATTTTAGGAGCTCGACCTTTGATCTCGTGCAGGCTAACTACCTCATATTCCCTCCTTCTCTCGCTCTCACGCATAGCCATCACTAATTACCCTATCAGTTTAATTTACTTTTCCCAATTTTTTAACGTATTGATCAATTAGCACCATAGACCGCCTTAATCAATTTTTAAGATCTATCTTCTCCACAAACAGTCACTAAGGTATTTAATTACGTGCTCTTCTCACTTATAGAACGAGATCTCTCCGTAAAACCCGGATTTACCAATTAATATATATCCCAAAATTGCTAATGACCAACGATTCTATAGCTTTAAAAATGTGATTCTAATATCAAGGTTGTGATGAACTTAACAACAATCCTGAAAATTGGACTTATTTTCCTAGTATTGATTGGCTTAATCCCTGTTACTCATGCTCAAGGGGAGGGATTAACAGAACTTGTATCTGAGCTAATGAGTAATACGAATACGTTAATAGCCTTCATTATACAGTTTATCTTGGGTTTAAGCCTTGGATATTATTCGACGAAGGTAATAAAGCACATTATAGCATTGATAGGGATAGTAATAATCGGTATTTTGCTCAATGTATGGCAACTTGGCGGAGTTGAGGAATTCGTCACTAGAACGGGATTGGAGTGGTCAAAAGTTTATCCCTTACTCCAGTCAATAATAGCAGCATTCGGGATCTTAACGATCCTCCCGATAGGTTTAGGATTTTTCATAGGAGTTATTATCGCCACTAGAAGATGAATAGCCTTTTAACGACTCCTTACCCAATAATAAAGTCCTCTTTACTAGCTTCCAATCAACTTCCGTCTCAAAGCAGCCATCCTTGATCAAAGGAATTCCTTGAGTTGGAATCCCTTTCTTCTCACACAACATTGAGCCTAAAACAAGCTCTCTAAGGCAGGCCACCCCGATTACAGCACTGGGTTTGTAAGCATTTATTATTTTCTCAACCATGGATCCTCCTGGTAATATAAAGACTTTATAACCTAAAGACTCGGCTAACTTTTTTACCTCATGAATCCTGCATTTTCCACAATTCGTGCATTTGTACCCAAATGCCGTCATTTCAGCTTTACATTCTCTATTTCTTAGACACTGAGGTAATAATAACGCTCTTTTATTATATGCTACCTTAATGAAGTCATTTTTATGCAGACTATTCTTCATATCAACATATATTTTCATTAACTCTCTTTCATCTATTCCCATCCTATGAGCTAATAATTCTAAATTTCTGAGGATTATCGGTGAAGGTTTAGCTGAGAGAAGCTTCCTCAATGCCTGAATTATTAACCTGCTGTTGCTCATAACACCACTTAAGGGTTTAAAGGAGGACACAGGATTTAATGCTGAACCAATTAATAAATGCATTTCCCCTAAAAAGGAATGACTCATTAATGAAGGAGCAAATAAGCTCCTTTAATTGGTTAAATGATGATAAAAGCAAATTGAAAAGCATAGACGCCGATAACTCTTATTTTTGGATTTCCTAAATAGTTCTAAATGTATGAGCTTTAAGAGTGAGAGCAAATACTTTTGTATATTAGTTTTATTTGCTTTAATTTCAATGCTTAACCTGTCTTATCAAGCAAACAGCACAAGTATCACACTAACTACAAACAAAGAGGTTTATAGTCCTGATGATGAGCTGATAGTATCTGGAACGGCAACTCCTAATTACTACATAACAATTACCGTTAAGAACCCTTACGATGAAATCGTTTGGGTAGATTTAGTTAAAGCTGCTGAAAATGGGTCATTTAGCAAGGCCATTTTAAGATTTCCTGAATCTTTTACTGAAGAATTTCCGCCCGGAAATTACACCCTTATAGCTACTGATGGATATACAGGAGAGCAGGCCGAAGCTAGCGTGATTTTCGCCGAGACCGTAGTGACCGTTACAACCACTATTACGACGACAGCTACCTCAACAATCACGCTAACCACGTCGGTTCCAGGACCCACTATTACAATTACTACCACGACAACTGAGATCTCCTATGTTCCAATAACTACGACGACCACAGAAACATACACTACAACTAGGGCAGAGCTCATCACGCTGACAAGAACGGAAACCTCAATAATCACGGAGACCGCTTCCCCTTCGTTTGAAGCGATGATGCCAACTCTTGCCTCCTTAAGTGTGATAGGCGTGATAGTTGGTGTTGCTATTGGATATGCCTTCTTTCGAAGGACTTGATTAAGACCGTTATGTTTCTAGCTCAATTACCTCTATCTTATCTAAATCAGCGTAGCCTAATTTAACTTGGCTGGCTAATTTAAGGTGGGTTACCGATGACGGATTATATCCTAGGATAATTGAAGCTACCGCGTCTGCCGCCACCAAATCTCTGGAAAATATCATTAAATCATAATTTACAGCTCTTCCTCCAAGCTCTCCCCCTATACAAGCTTTTCTGCCGTCAATCACAGCCAAACTCGGCTTTAAGTAAGAGACTACATCAACTATCGAACTGTGAATTCCATATTCATGGAATACGCTTTTTTTGGCAATTCCCTTTCTCTCAGTAACCGTTGCTCCAAGCATGTTCTTGAGCGAGAGCGTAACGCTGGTTATTGAGTGAGTTTTCATAACGGCTGCGGAAATTAAGTAACTATTCCTAAGAGTTTTTGGAAATTTAAACTCCTTTAGCACTAGAGCCTTGTTGTTCTTAATTAGTATGTAATCATCAACGTTTAGGTCAATTAGCTTAAAAAGACCTTTTTTGGCAAAATTTATATATCCTAATTTCCTAAAGGCTTCGAAGGTCTCGCACCATCCGGATCCTTCAGCAACTATGATCTCAGAATCAAAATTTTCCTTAAAATAACGGGCTAATGCTACAACAGTCTCAACAGGGGTCGTCACTGGAGGAGCTTTATCGATTATGAGGTTTGGTTTTATTACAACCTTTTTAGAGGTAGGCTTTATCCCTAGCTGTTTAAGCCCCTTAAATACCATTTTTTCAGGATCCTTTCCCCTAATTATCAGGACTTTTGATCTGTTTTTATCAAGAGTCATAGCGCCCTTACCATTCTTAGAATTTCTTCGGCTATTTTCTCACCATCAATCCTATTCGAAGCTTTTGTTATCACGAAAATCTCCTGATTCGAACATCCATGGGAAAGTATAATTTTTATATTTCCCTTTTCATCCACTTTTGTAATCTTAAACCTCATACCATGGCCAGTTCTTTCCCCTTTGCTCTCTATTCTTCCAAGAATAACTCTTTTGACCATATTGTGAGCCAATATCCCGCTGACTATCCTTATTCCCCTTTTCCCGCCTATTATAGTCTTATGTCTTCCTCCCATACCATAAAAATGAGGACACGATTCGTAAATTACTTAAGCCCAATGGTGAATTAATGTTCTGTAATAATGCCATTAAGCGGTGATCAAATGGCAGATAACAATCTAAGGAAGATGTCTGAGCTAATTGTCAGCTATTGGGTAGAAGTTGAGCCTAGAGATGAGGTGCTTATCCAGGCAAACGTAACAGCTTTACCTCTCGTAGCTGAGCTTTATAAAGCTATCCTCAGGAAGGAGGCTATCCACTCTCCATGTTTGAAGACGAAATTTTATTCGAAATTTTCCATAATTATGCCGACGAATCTGTATTGAAATACGTCCCTCCTATCGAGAGGTTTATAATTGAGAGGGTAGATGTGCGAATAAGGATATTATCCACTACTCATACAAGATACTTAGCACGATTGGCCCAACGAGAATTAAAAAGCTTGGTTAGGTTATAAGGTAGAGACCCGGAGAAATTATTGGTGTTTAAAATGAGAATAAAACTTACTGAGCCGATAGAGATAAGGATTTACGGTTTAGATAGGAGGGATATCAATAGACTAGCCTGGTGTGCTCTAACATATGGAATTTCCAGGCTTTTTTGGGTGGATGGATTATTAATGTGCTTAGAAGTATATGAGAGATCCGTTAAATATGAAATTGAGAAACGCGTCTTCCCAATAAGCCATTTATGCTACACAAATATGGATAAATACATAAAAACCCTTGAAATAAGAAAAGGAGCTGAGATACCTGTGGTAGATGTATCAGATGTTAAAGTATTTAAAAAAATAGCGGAATTCGTCAGGAATCATGAGAAAAGCTAAGCGTAAAGAAGTTTTCATGAGATTTTCATATTTGATTTCATAGACCAATTATTTAGTTATAAGGACCTTTCTCCTCAATACCGTCTCAAGAGCTCTTATAATTTTCACATTTCTCAATTTCATTTTGATCATTACTGTATCATCGCTTACCTCTACTTTGTTAGGGATCCTTCCAGTAAAGTACGCAACAGCGTCAAAGACATCTTCTGTGGATATTTTGGGAAGCTTCTCAGGGCAGCTATTTGGACATTTCAGGCATTTTCCTTTGATGTAACAAATACTAGCGCATGGAACACTGCTATTATAGGCATTTGCGCAACATGCTGATGGAAAAACTATTAAGCCGATATCTCTAGCTTTCTCTTCAATTTTTCTTTTCAAATCCTTAGAATGCACGGACATCTGTCGAGAAGCTATTGTTTCTATCCTTAATCTCGTAGTTATTTCAGAGATATTCAAACCAACTCTCCTTAGCTCATTTAAAATCCTTTTAGTAACCC
>CAYLIY010000001.1:31316-32034 GCA_964384015.1 uncultured Nitrososphaeria archaeon
CCACTCCAATAGCTCCATTTTCCATGGATTTAGTCAAAATCTTTTCAAATTCTCGATCAGTAATGCCGGGAATTATAGGTCTAAGAAAAAGAACGGGATTAAATCCTTTTTCCCTCAATAAACTCATCGTAGTTAACCTGTCTTCTATAGGCGGAGCGAAAGGCTCTAGTTTTCTTCTCCAGTCAATGGTGATTATCGTTATCAATGGGCTTATCCTTTTATCTTCCCTAACCTTTACTAAGCGATTAATCGTTTCTTCGTCTATTTTAGCCTTAATTGAAAATTGAATTGGATTTTTAAACCACTTTGAGATGGCCTGCATGTACTCAATTGTTCTATCAACTAATTTTGGAGCAAATGGCTCAGTTACGCTTCCAAATGCCACAAACGTGCCGTTTACTGATGGAATGAAAAATTTGTTGGAGGCCAAAGCGTAAACAAGCTCATCTCCTGTCAAGGGATATGGCCTTGTCCTTCCCATAGGAAAGCCCATGTCCTTTATATAGCAGTATACGCACGAATATGGACAGCCTATTCCAACGTGGATTGTTATTCCACACGGTCTCGGGAATCTTCTAGAGTGACTATCTGATAGCGCCTTATTTACGTCTATTTTATCCTTTAAACGACTTAATATCTCCTCCTTATACTCGAAGAGCTTTTTTATTCTCAAACCTAAGAATTTTTGCTATTCAATCGATTTTAAGCTTAAAATATC
>CAYLIY010000002.1:0-8213 GCA_964384015.1 uncultured Nitrososphaeria archaeon
GTTGGCTCAAGAGGTTTTTGTACAGAGGAAATCGAATATGCTGCTAAAAAACGAATATCGATTATTTCATCTGTTTTATTGTTAAAATCATTTAATGACGCCTATAAACGCCTATCTGATATCCTGGCAACGGCAGATCGAGTTTATATATCGATTGACATGGATGTCCTGGATCCGGCATTTGTGAATGAGGTGGGTAATCCTGAACCAGAAGGATTAACTCCCACCAGTCTTTTTGACCTCTTTGAATTATTTAAAGGGAAAAAAGTGATGGGATTTGATGTTATGGAGCTTTCTCCAACCTCGTTTTGGAATCCTTCTCATTACCTAGCCGCTAAAATAGTTTATGAGTTGATGGCTGCGGTAACTGATGATCCAGAGGTGATGATCTCTAACTTAAACATATAATGGAGTGCGGGTAATGTTAATTTAGTAGGTTTTAGAATGAGCTTAGAGAGCTGGATTAGGGAAGACGTTGTTATCGAGGAAAAACCAAAGAAGAAAAGGGAATTTGGGAATAAAGGGAAGCTTAAATTAAAAGGCGTATTTCTAGTATCGGCAGATTATGATCCTAACATGAAGAAAGTATTTTTAAAGTTTTACGATCCATCAAAAGAGGAGATTTACATTTGGCATGATCCATTTGGCCATCACCCTTATTGTTACAGCAAGGAAAGACCAGAAGAGCTAAGAAAAAAGCCAGAAATATCGGAAAATGAGAGAATAATGGACATAATAACCGAGGAAAAAATAGATCCAATAACGGATAAGAAGATAATTGTTTCAAAGATTATAGCCTCGGATCCTCTTGCCATTGGAGGAACCAGATCCTCTTTAAGGGAGAGAATGAGACTTTGGGAGGCGGATATAAAGTATTACATAAATTACATATTCGATCTAGGCTTGCAAGTAGGCGTTCCATATGATGTTGATGGGGATTCCATAAGGATAAGCGAGGTGGAGATCGATGAAAGGGTGATGAAGCTGGCCGAGAGAGCACTTAAAGACGAGGCTATGAGGGACAAATACCTTAAATGGCTTAGGATTTTATCATCTAAGACTCCGAGGTACAAGAGGGTTTCCTTTGACCTTGAGGTATATGTTGAGGAGGAGGTAATACCGTCACCATCTGAGGCAAAATATCCCATTCTAGCAGCCTCCTTTTATGGATCAGATGGGTTGAAATTAGTTCTGATAAATGACATGGGAAGAAACTTAAGCCCTGATGAGTTTAAAGGTAAGGAATATCAGGTTAAGATTTTTAAAGACGAGAAGAAGATGATTGAAGAGATTTTTAGCATTTTAACCAGATACCCCTTTGTAATAACTTTCAATGGAGATAGCTTTGATCTTCCGTACTTATACCATCGAGCCTTAAATTTAGGCTTCCATAAGGAGGAAATTCCCATAAAGCTTGGAAGAAATGACGCAAGAATAATTAAGGGCATCCACATAGATCTCTACAAGTTCTTCTTTAACAAATCCATTAAGATATACGCCTTTAAAAATAGATACGAGACCATCTCCCTTGAAGAGATATCTGAAGCTCTTCTTGGGAAGGGCAAAGTGAAAGTTAAAAAACTCATTTCTGAGCTTTCTCCGGCCACTTTAGCAGAGTACTCATTTACCGATGGAAAATTGACATATGAGCTAACTAGCTTCAATAACGACCTAGTTATGAGGTTAATAACTGTGATAGCGAGGATAAGTAACATGACCATCGATGATGTATGCCGTTTATCGGTTTCAAACTGGATTAAAAACAGAATAATGCAAATGCATAGGGAAAGAGGAGTTTTAATACCTTTAAGAGAGGAAATAAAGCTAAAAGGAGAAAGGAGATTTAGTGAACCTATAACTAAGGGAAAGAAATACATAGGCGCTGTGGTTGTACGTCCAAAACCAGGTGTCTTCTTTGACGTATATGTGATGGACTTCGCTTCGCTATACCCATCGATCTTAAAGCAATTTAACATATCCTATGAGACGGTAAATTGTCCTCACGAGCGATGCAAAGATAATTTAATACCCGGAACTGGACATTGGTGTTGTCGTTTAAAGAAAGGGATTATGAGCGAATTTGTCGGTATAATCAGGGACTTAAGGGTCAACATCTTTAAGAAGCTAGCTAAGGATAAAAGCATTCCTGAAGAGGACAGGAGATTTTATGATGTGATTCAAGGGGCGTTAAAAGTAATAATTAACGCGAGTTATGGAGTTTTCGGTTCAGACAGCTTCCAATTTTATTATCTGCCGGCTGCTGAGAGCGTAACTCTTATAGGCAGAAGAATAATCACGGAAACTATTAACTATTGTAAAAAGCTTGGATTAGAGGTTTTATACGGGGATACAGACAGTCTGTTCATACGTAGTCCTGAAGAGGAAAAATTAAGGGAGTTGATAAATTTCGTTAAAGAGAAATTCAACTTAGATTTAGAGATCGATAAGATCTATAGATATGTTGCATTTAGTATGCGCAAGAAGAATTACTTCGGCGTATTGACGAATGGGCAAGTGGACGTGAAAGGACTCGTCGGAAAGAAAAGAAACACTCCAGAATTGATTAAAAATGCCTTCTTCAGGTCGTTAGAGGTTTTAAAGAATGTTAAAACAGCTTCCGAATTCGAGAAAGCTAAAGAGAAAGTTAAAGAAATATATTTTGAGGCTGAGGATAGAATTAGGAAAAGGAAGTTCACGCTAGAGGAGATAGCTATCTCAACTGTTTTAGGAAAAAGCTTAGAGGAATATACAGCAACAACGCCGGAGCATGTAAAGGCAGCGAAGTTGCTTCAAGCTACTCGAGGAAGAGTTGTCAAGCCAGGAGAGATAATTAGATATATTAAGACCAGAGGAAGATTAGGAGTTAAGCCGATAGAGGGAGAATCGGAGTCTTTAATAAGGGAGGTAGATACGAGGAAATATATTGAGCTCCTAAGATCCACCTTTGACCAATTATTAGACGCGATTGGTGTTGATTTAGAAAAAGAAAAGGGAAGAGAATGGAACAGACTGGAGAGCTTTATGTAACTGAGCTTCAGTTTTGCTTAGATAGTAATTTGATTCCAGATATAGGCTAAATCCCTGCTTTCTCATAGTTAAGGAGATTATTATGATAAAAGCTAAGTTAATGTAGGTGTCTGTGCTGGTCCTTAATAAATTTAGGAGTGAGTTTCAAGAGATACTCGATCGAATGTCTAAGCCCCTCATAAAAATAGGCGTTAAACCATGGATGTTGACCCTTTTTAGCCTAATTCTTTCGTTATTAATGTTTTTTATACTTTCATCTCGTGATGGGAAGGAGACCCGCTTGCTTTTAGCCATAATCCTCTTCTCAATTTCAGCTATTTTTGATGCCTTAGATGGCACTTTAGCTAGAATGACGGGAAGAGTTAGTAAATTAGGGGCTTTTTTAGACTCTTTCTGTGACAGAATAGGAGAATCGTTAGTTTTACTGGGTTTAATGATCGGGGGCTTTGTAAGCTGGATCTGGGGAACATTTTTCTTGATAACTTCCATGCTTATAAGCTACGTTAGGGCGCGAGGAGAAGGATTAAATATCGATTTAAGAGGAATCGGTCTTATGGAGAGAGCAGAAAGAATAATACTTATTTTAATAGGATCATTTCTCTGGTTCCTTCATAAAAGAGCTTTAAACTTCATGATAATGTTGGGCTCCCTATTGAACTTTATAACCATTATTCAGAGGGTGAATCACATAATTAATGAGCTTAAAAAGCATTCCTGAACACGAACCTAGTTCTCCCTAAAGCGTCGTCCCCGATATCTCTCACTTGAACAACGAGCGGCATTGACGAGACAACTTTTCCTATAATTAGGCAAACTCCCCTTGGAAGATCTTTAACCATGGTTTTTATTGTTTTTACATCAGCATCAGAGATTTTAGAGATTCGCTCTAGGTCGCCATCGTTTTTAAAGGAGAAAAGAAAAACGTTATCAAGTTGTTTAAAAACCCTCTGATCTAGAGATTCCAGCTGATTGGTGATGAATATAACAAATAGGCCAAAATGCCTCATTCTTGTTATTATGTCCTCCCAATATGTTTGTCTAACGTATAAATGAGCTTCTTCGGCGAAGAGAAAGAAAGATGGTAATTTTTCATTTAATAGGAGAGAGACGAATTTACTTAGGAGAATTTCAACTAGTATTCTTCTATCTAAAGGGGGAAGGTCCCTTAAAACTATGATAGATGCCGTGCCGGCTTTAATTAAATCTTCTATCCTGGATGACTGGCCATTATCACGTATGAATTTTGTTGCCCTTAACGTCATTAGCCTTGTTAATAAGGCATCCTTAACCATTATATTGGTTGTTGCAGACTTAACAACATCTATGAGGGAATCTATCGTAATTTTTCCTCTTTTTTCAGCGATAGGCCATAAATCATTGAAGAAATTGGCTGAAACTCCAGGCAAATCCAAAACATTCGTTAAAATATCTAAAATTATCCCTTTTTCGAGATAATCAATGGAGAATTTGAGATTTTCGCCGGGATAAAGCACTTTGATCCTATCCTTCATTCTCCTCGCCAAACCGACATATTCTCCGTTTATATCAAACACCATTACAGGAGCTCCCTTTTTAACCAATTCCAAAACTAAAAGTTTAGCAAGATGCGACTTGCCTGTTCCCTTCATTCCGGTTATTAGCGTTAAAGCCCCATCTAGATCCTCTGCGTTTATAAACACATCAAATCCCTCCAAATCCTTCCCTATAAGTATTCTCCTGCCTTCTCCTAAGAGTAACTCTAAAACCTGGGAGGATGGGATTTTCTCAATGATCGCTTTAGATCTTGAGGGCAAATCAACAATCATCCTCCTTATTTGACCGTCTCTTATTATCCCCCTGAATTCACAATCCAGGACCTTAACATCTCTTAGGGTAGTTAATATATCCCCAAGATTAAGAAAACCGATTTCTTCGCCTTCATTAACTGTTAGCTCTTCCCTAACCAGTTCCTCCGTCAATCCAGGGATATCTATGTAATTTATGTCTATTACCTGAACTAGATATGTTATCCCTCTATCTCTATCGGTGATTGTGAGATACTCTCCCTTATGCACGTTCTCCATCGGAAATGCCAAGACCTTAAAGGTGGTCCCGTCTTTACTATAAAGCTTCAACTTGCTCCCACTCCCTAGCTGACTTATTAAATGATCCAAAAAGCACTTCACGCTCTTTTTCACATTTCACTATTTTAGATTCAAATTTTGTTAAAAGAAGGCGTAAGCAGACATTCTCAGAGTTAAGAAATTTAGAGTAGATGTGAGCTTTTCTAAGGGTCTCTGGATATCCATTTCTGAGGAGATCATTAGAGTAGAGCAAGTTGAGAACATGTTCCGGGGAATCTATAGCCATCACATCCACCCTTAATGGAACACCGTTCTTAGCTAAAAGCGCAAAAAACACCTCCCCCCATAAATTCTTGACATATTTAGGAGCATCCTCAACTAGAACAGCAATTGGGGGATTTTCTGAGGCAAGTAAAGAGAATTCCTTAAAACACCACTTAAATAGATTTGATCTTTTTGAGATTCCTATTAAGAAATTTCCTCTTCTTAAGGAGGCCCTTATGACCTTTTTGAACGGGAAGTTTTTAAACTGAACGCTGGGTTCCTTTAATGAACCATCTATTAGTATCATCGTTTCCTCATTAAGTTGAGTTGCCTCAATGAGCATAGCGGTTTCTAAAGCCTCAAGAAGTATTTTTCGAGCATACCTTACTTCCACATTGGCGAGTTTAAGTAACTTTCTTGGGATATAGAGAACATCTCTAAGGAGATTTAGGGTATCGTTATTGAGATACGCTATTATTGGCCCTATTCTGATAGCTTTGAAAATTTTTCCATTTTTTTGAACCATAGCAACTCTTGCTGCTACTATAAGCCCATTTTTACTTTCCGCTAGCGGAATACATGTTGAATCTATTCCTATTACGTTTATTTGTTCATTTATTCTCGTTATTCTTATTAAATTAGAGAGATTACTGCTGGTTATTGATATACCCTGTATAAATGGCCTGATTACGTACCTATAGTTCGTTCTTGGTATTAAAACCTCCCCTTTTAAGTACTTAGTCGTTTGAGACAGCAGGTTTAAAAGTCCGGTTGTTATATCTAAGGGCTCATATATACGAAAAGTTTTTAAAGTTGTATTGCTCATTTTGTTCATGAAAAATGTTGAATATTCAGGAATATAAGTTTTGTTATTGCTCAAGTTGCTCATGAGGAATCAATTATGGATGATGAAAGGAAAGTTAGGGTAAGGCTAAAAGTTGCCGGCATTGATATGGAGGTCGAATGTAGCCCAGAGGACATTGAAGAAACTATAAAGAATATTTTAAGCGGAATAAAAGACATAAGCGGTTTTAAAGAGGTAATTTCCGTTAGAAGAGAAAGACCCAGCACATGTAAAGAGGTTATAGAAGAGCTTTGGAGGGATGGATGGTTCTCCGAACCTAGGAGCTTAAGTTAGGTATGGGAAGAGATGGCTAGGAGAGGATATCATTATGACAGAAGTGCTGTTGCGCATGCCCTTCTGGATTTAACGCGGGAGGGCAAAATAACTAGGAGTGGTAGAGCTAGAAGATATAAATACGTCCAAAAAGTACCCTATATAAAAGCTAAATAGAGGTAAGGACTTAGAGAAAGAAGAAAAACAGCTAAAATCAACTTTTGAGGAAGAAGAGAATAGTTTTTAGGTGAAAATTTTGCTAAATCTCCAAATTTCTTTAAAAAAGCTAGTTTAGCTTTATTTACGATCACAGGTAAAAAGCCTTAAATTAATTAATGGCCTGTAGTAAACTGGTGACGATGAGGGAGTTCTTAAGGAGCAATAAAGGAATTTCTAGAACAGTTATTGCTATAGTAGTCGTCGTTCTAATCGCAATAGCTGGTATAGGCGCGTATATGCTTACTAAACCCCCTGTTGAGAAGAAGAGAAAACTTGGCATAATTTTCGACATAGGCGGAAGAGGGGACCTAAGTTTTAACGATATGGCTGCTATGGGCGGGGAAATGGCAAAAGAACAACTAGGTTATGAGGTAACCGAAGTTACCAGTGCTACAGAAGCTGATTATCTCCCGAACTTAAGGAGTTTAGCACAAACAGGAGAATACGACCTAATAGTCGCTGTCGGGTTCTTAATGACGGATGCTGTGAGAACTGTTGCTGATGAGTTTCCAGAACAAAAATTCGCTATAATTGACGGCTATATTCCAGATAAACCAAATGTACTAAGCATCCTTTTTGAGGAGCATGAAGGAAGTGCTTTAGTTGGAGCTCTCGCAGGGCTATTGGCTGCTTATTATGGCTACCCTCATGTTGGAATGGCGCTTGGAATAGAAATTCCTGTTCTATGGAAGTTTGAGATCGGGTATAAATGGGGAGTGGACTGGGCTATGAAGTGGTACGAAGAGAAATTCGGCACTAAACCCCCTGTTATAGGAGAAACCCCGCCGAAGGAGAGAGTTTTATGGGTATATACTGGAACATTTAGCGACCCAACAAAGGGATATGAGGCCGCGAAAACTCAATTTGAACAAGGAGCTGTTTGTGTTTACAATGTAGGAGGACCTATTGGGCTTGGAATCTTTAGAGCTGCTGAGGAAATATGCGTAGCTCAGGGCAAGACCATGGGACCTCCCTTCGGGATAGGAGTTGATGCTGATCAGGATTGGATAAGACCTGGATTTATTATAGCAAGCATGATGAAAAGGGTAGATATAGGCGTTTTCACAGCTGCTAAATTGGTAAAGGAAGGAAAGTTTGAGGGAGGAGTTCTAACATTAGGGCTTAAGGATAGAGGAGTAGCTATTAGCAGACTTGAGGACTTAGATGCTTTTCTTAGAATGGGAATTGAGGCTGGAACGATTAAGCCAGAGGATAGAGATAGAATTTACGAGAAAGTTAAAGCTATGCGTGAATCCATACCGGATTGGATATGGGAGGCCGTAGAAGAGCTTGAAAGGCAGATACTAGAGGGGAAAGTTGTTGTTCCAAAACCACTAACGGAGGAGGACATCGAATATTATAGAAGTATATACGGTTAGTCTCTCTCCTTTCTCTATTTTTTTGAAGTTAACAATAAGTTCTTATTTAAACGGCCTTTTATTTGATTTGGCGTGATGTCGCTTGTTGAGATGAAATCAATAACGAAGGTGTACAGGGATGGAACGGTGGCCTTAAGAGATGTG
>CAYLIY010000002.1:8223-19403 GCA_964384015.1 uncultured Nitrososphaeria archaeon
GACTTTTAGGGGAAAACGGGGCTGGGAAAACAACTCTTATGAAAATCCTGTCAGGTTTGCTTCAACCAACTCGTGGAGAGATATATTTACAAGGCGAGAAAATTCGTTTAAAAAGCCCATCAGATGCTCTTAAACGAGGCATAGGCATGGTTCATCAACATTTTGCCCTTGTCCCCATTTTTACAGCCGTGGAGAACGTAGCACTAGGGCTCGATAAGCCTATTTCGCGCGTTAACTTAGAGAAAGTTAGAAGAGAGCTCTCCAGACTTATCGAGAAGACGGGACTAAGGGTTCCAATGGACGTGCCTGTGGAATCTTTACCTGTCGGGGTCAGACAGAGAATAGAAATATTAAAGATACTTTACAGAAATGTAAATATCCTCATTCTTGATGAACCAACGTCTGTTCTCACTCCTTTGGAGGTAAAGGATCTTTTTCGCGTGTTAAGGAAGTTTAAAGAGGAAAAAAAGCTGGTGATATTTATAACTCATAAGATTAAAGAGGCCCTTGAAATAACGGACAGAATAACGATCTTAAGGAAAGGAAGAGTTCAAGGTACCTTAATAACTGAAAAAACCACACCTAAGGAGTTAGTTAGATTGATGATAGGAGGAGAGGAAGTTAAACCGTTGCCGAGAAGGGAAGTAACAAGAAAACACCCTGTATTGATCGTTAAGGATCTTAGAGTCAGAAATGACTTGGGACTTTTAGCGGTGAGGGATTTATCCTTTAAAGTGTATTCAGGGGAAATTTTTGGTATAGCAGGAGTTGAGGGAAATGGTCAAACCGAGCTTATAGAGGCATTAACTGGGCTAAGGGATATAGAAAGCGGATCAATTTTGTTAAATGGAGAGGAAATTTCTAAAAAGAATCCTAAAGAGCTTTATAAAATGGGACTTGGGCATATACCGGAGGATAAGGAGACAGGACTAATATATGAGTTTAGCGTGGCTGAGAATAGCATCCTTGGAAAGCAAAGAGATAGGGAATTTCTTAATAAATATCAGCTGCTTGATTGGAAGAAAATATTTAAGCATGCTGCTGGCTTGATAAAGAGATTTAAAATAGTAGCTCCAAGCGTATCAAGCCCAGCTAGGAGCATGAGTGGAGGGAATATTCAAAAGTTCATAGTTGGGAGAGAGTTGAGTAAGCAACCAGAGCTGATAATAGCAGCTCAGCCTACAAAGGGTTTAGATGTTATCGCCACTTATACTATCAGAAATCTTTTAATTAAAGCAAGAAACGAGA
Source organism: uncultured Nitrososphaeria archaeon (assembly GCA_964384015.1). Lineage (GTDB taxonomy): Archaea > Thermoproteota > Nitrososphaeria > Geothermarchaeales > CAYLIY01 > CAYLIY01. The sequence continues at coordinate 9,472 of CAYLIY010000002.1, forward strand.
ACAAGGCTGTTCTCTTAGTATCCGCAGATCTTGACGAGGTAATGGAGCTTAGTGATAGAATAGCTGTTATGTATGAAGGAAAGTTTATGGGGATAAAAAGGAGAGAAGAGCTGAGTAGGGAGGAGATAGGACTTATGATGAGCGGGGTAATCCCAACATGAACAGAGTTGCTGATCGTTTTTCAAGGGTTCTAAAGCCATTAGCTGAGGAGGTAATTGCTGTAATAGCTGGCTTGCTCGTTGGAGCTTTGTTCATAACAGTATGTGGATATGATCCAATTGAGGCTTATATAGCTATGTTTCAAGGAGCTTTCGGAGGTGTTCATCAGCTAGCAGAGACACTGGCAGCTGCAATCCCTATTTTATTAACTGGGCTCACTTTTGCCATTTGCGTGAAGGTAGGCCTCTTTAATATAGGGGCGGAGGGGCAGGCATATATAGGTGCTGTAGCTGCCGTATTAATCGGAGCTCAATCTTTTCCTTATGGAGTTCACTTACTAGCAGCCGTTTTTGTTGCAATGCTTGCTGGCGCTCTTTGGAGTATTCCACCGGCGCTTCTTAAAATAAGCAGGGGGGTTCATGAAGTCGTTTCAACCATAATGTTAAACTGGATAGCGTTTTATCTTGTTTATTATCTGGCTAGAGGTCCTCTTGTAGATGCTTCCAGACCTGAGAAAACGGTAAGCGTATCACCGACTTCGAGATTTCCCATTTTAATCGAAGGAACTACTCTTACAGCTGTTTTGTTTATCGGGGTATTATTTGCTGTAGCCTTATACATAGTTCTATGGCATACCCCGCTCGGCTATGAGATGAGATCTTTAGGCTTAAATCCAAACGCCTCCAAATTTGCCGGAGTCAGTTATAATAAGGCTGTTTTATCAGCTTTTGTCCTTGGCGGATTTACAGCTGGGCTAGCAGGTGCTGTTCAAATCTTAGGAAGGCCTCCAACTTATGCTCTTTATGGGGATTTATCGAATATTGTGAACATAGGCTTTGATGGACTAGCTGTGGCTATGATAGGGAGAAACCATCCGCTAGGAATGATTTTATCGTCCATATTCTTTGGTGGACTTTACACAGGTGCAAGATGGATGCAAATTTTAGCTGGAGTTCCTTTAGAGCTTGTAAGGATAATTGAGGGGATAATAGTTATAGCCACCGCCATACCCGAGATAATTTACATGATTAAAAGATTAGGGGCGAGAAGAATTGCTTAAGATGATAATAGCTATTCTCCTTTCGGGGCTTCACGCCATGATACCCATAGGTCTAGCGGCAATAGGCGAAACCTTTAATGAAAAGGGGGGAATGTTCAATATAGGTTTAGAAGGCATATTGCTTATAAGCGGCTTTACAGGCGCCCTAATCGCGGAAGTTTTCAGAAATTGGGCCCTAGGAATTCTTGCTGGATTAATTTCTGGAGCTGCCATGGGCTTTATTTTCGCCGTTATTTGCGCATATTGGAAAGGAGATCAAATGATAGCTGGAATAGGGATTAATTTATTCGCTTTAGGTTTAGTATCTTTTTCACTACCAGCTGTTTGGGGAACTTGGGGATACCACGCTGTCCCAAAACTTGTTAATGTGCCGAAAATACATACACCAATAGGATCCTTAAGCATATTCGTGCCTATAACGATAGTCTTATGTGCGCTAACGCATTATCTCCTACATAAAACGTCCCTTGGGCTAATGCTAAAGGCTGTGGGAGAGAATCCAGAGGCAGCTGATGTAGCCGGGGTTAACGTATATCTCGTGAGATTGATAGGAGCGGTTTATGGAGGAGCTCTTTGTGGGTTAGGCGGAGCATATTTAAGTTTAGATTATTTAGGGTTTGTTACAAAGACCCTGCCAGGAGGCAGGGGTTTTATAGCGCTTGCATGTGTTGTGTTTAGTGGATTAGAGCCTGGACTCTCTCTTGTAGCAGGTCTTCTTTTTGGTTTTTGCGAAACCCTGGGCTTATGGGCTGCCAGTCTTCCTGCGATAAAGAAACTTATCCCTTACCAGTTCCTATACATGATACCCTACATAGCAACATTGATCGTTACGGCAATAGCCGTGAAGAGAAGAAGATTTCCAGCTAGTATGGGCATTCCTTACCGTAGAGAGTAATTATGCAACCCTTCCAAATAATTTCTCTATCTTTCTCTTAAGGTGAATTATCCCGTTAATAGACACTTTGTACCTAACCTTACCTACTTTGGTCTTTTCTACCATTCTCTGCGAATAAAGCTCACTCAATCTCGAAGATGAGGACTTCCTAGAGGATGAAGTTAACTCGGATATTTCCTTTAAAGTCAAAGAGTCTTCCTTTGTCTCTCCCATTAGATAAAGAAGTTTTTTAGCTGTTAGAACGGCTAAGATCTTATCACTTAAGGACATTTTAGGAACATCTTTAGCGAATATTATTTCCCCTCCCGATATCCTGATAATCGGGGATATTATCTCAGCTATATCCCTTAGATCTAGGGATATTTGTAGTTTCTTCGCGATTGATAAAGTTGGAATAAATTTTGATATAAAACGTTCAATTTCCAGCAATATTTCTTCTGGTTTTCCTTCAAACTCAAATATCTCTCCTTCCCATTCTATTTTTACCCTAATTATTCCCATTTTTTACCACTAAGGTGGCTTAACAGGGACATAGACATAAATATTCTCCTTTTTTATCCTCCTAATCACGTTTCTCTTCGCCAGTCTCATTAGACTGACAGCAACTGTCGATTTGGGATAATGAAGGCCCATGGACTCTAGGGCTTCAATTATCTCCCTTAAAGTTCTAGGTTTTGAAGCCCATTTTGTAGAGAAAATTTTTGATAAAATGGATGTCACACTTTCCTTCTCAGAGACTTCAATAGGGGGGAGGGTCTCCTTAATTGATTCCTCGCCCTTTATTTCTTTCGTATAACTTCTTTCAGGAAGTTTCGCTATCATTTTCGAGATATAGCCCATTGATCTTTCAAGGAGGTCCTTTACGTCCTCTAATGATCCCTTAACCTCTATCTCATAGTCCCCAACTCTAATTCTGAACTCTACCCTGTTCTCCTTGTTCATAAAACGCACCAGGCCAAAACAAATAATCTACTCGAGAAATTTAAAATTTGGTGGGCCATATCGGTTTAATTCACGAGATATAGCCGAAGCTTATATAGTAGTGGGTAGATTGAAGTTTGTGAGAGGTGATCATTATTCCGACCCATGGATCCATAACAAAGGCGGGAAAAGTCAGAGCGGCAACCCCGAAAATAGAGGGCAGACCAAGGGCTAAGCCTTCTCCTAGGGGCAGGAATAGAAGGAACTTCTATAAGAGATTTATTCTAAAGAGGAAAATAGGGCAATCTAGAATCTAATCCCTAAAACCTGAAGCGTCATTTTATTTAATTCGCGTCCAAGCTCAGAGTTGTTTATTGTTCATGTCTCATGAAATATATGTCCAGGCATGTAAAGAAATTGCTCATAGGATCTTAGCTAGAGAAATCAAAAGCAGAAATGATATTTTAAAGATAAAAAGCGAAGTTTGTAGGGAGTTTAAATTAACACATATTCCATCTAATCCTGACATCATCCGCTATTCTGAGGAAGATAAGGAGAAACTTAGGGAGATGTTAAAGCTAAAGCCTGTCAGAAGCACCTCTGGAATTGTGATTTTATCGGTCATGACCGAGCCTTTTCCATGCCCTCACGGGAGATGCGCTTATTGTCCAAGATTTCCAGGAGCTCCTGTGAGCTACACCGGAAGAGAACCAGCCGCTATGAGGGCAATAGAGAACGAATTTGATCCATATAGACAGATCAGATCAAGATTAAAACAATTAGAGGATATGGGACACAGCACCCAAAAAATTGAATTGATAATCCAGGGAGGAACTTTTAACGCAACTCCTGCATGGTATAGGAAGGAATTCATGAGAAGAGTTATGAAGGGAATCTTGAACGCTAAATTTAAGGATTATAAAGAGGCTATTTTAGCCGCTGAAAGAAGTAAGCATAGAATCGTTGGAATGACTATTGAGACCAGACCTGATCAAACAAGCGAGAGGCAAATAGATTGGATGCTCGAGATGGGATTTACAAGGGTCGAGTTAGGGGTTCAGACGATCTTTAACGAGGTTTACTCTAAGGTTAAGAGGGGACATGACGTTAAGGCCGTAATAGATGCCACAAGAAGATTAAAAGATGCCGGTTTTAAGGTGTGCTATCACATAATGCCGGGATTACCAGACACTACTCAGAGAATGGATTTGGACATCTTCAGGAGTTTATTTGAGAATGAAAATTTCAGGCCGGATATGTTAAAGATCTATCCTACGCTAGTCCTAGAGGGAACAGAACTTTATGAGTGGTGGAAAAATGGCCTTTATCGTCCTTACTCCACGAATGAGGCAGCTGATTTAATCGAGCTTATTAAGGCAAATTTTATCCCTAAGTGGTCCAGGATAATGAGGGTTCAGAGAGACATACCCGCTCAGGAAATAATAGACGGGGTAAAAAAAGGCAATTTAAGACAAATAATAGCTGAAAGATTGAAATCTCACGGCTTAAAATGCAGGTGCATAAGGTGCCGAGAAATCGGACATAAAAGGTTAAAAAATCAGATAAATAAACCTCCTGACGTAGTTTTTACGATCTCTGCTTATCCTGCCTCAAGGGGAATGGAATACTTTATAGCGGCGGAGGATCTAAATAATGATGCGTTAATAGGTTTCTTAAGGCTAAGAAAGCCGTCTGAAAAGGCTTGGAGGCCAGAGATAACCTCTATGGAAAGTTTTTTAATAAGAGAGCTTCATGTTTATGGAGAGGCCCTTCCATTGGGCTGCAGGTCAAAGAACTCCTGGCAACATAGGGGAGTTGGGACAACTCTACTAAAAAGGGCCGAAGAACTAGCTTTAGAGAAAGGAGGGGAGAAAATAGTAGTAATTAGTGGAATAGGAGCTAAAGAGTACTATTTTAAGCATGGATATGTAAGAGATGGGCCTTACGTCTCTAAGATGATAAAATAGGGTCTAAGCTTTTAATGTTTCCTGTTATATTGCTGGAGGCAAAAATTAATTCTTGAGGTTTTCACCGAATTGAGCGACGTAAATGGGCTCAGAGGATATAGAGGCAAATTAAGACAGGCCTTAGAAAGTGCCAATGCCGAAATAGGAGATGAAATCGAGGTAATTCTGGACAAAGAAGTCTATAAAGGCATTCTGTTGCCTAGAAGCGAGTTAGAAGATGAATGGCATCTAATAATCAAGTTAAAAAATGGCTATAACATAGGACTAAGGTTCAAAGAAAACATGAGAATAAAGGTTACAAAAAAGAAAGAAGCAACCCTTGAGAGGGCATTAAAGAGAAAAAGACCTAGGAAGATGAAAAACTTGCCGATTGTCTCCATATTGGGAACAGGTGGTACAATAGCCAGCAGGGTTGACTATAGAACTGGAGCTGTAAGATCGGTTTTCACTCCAGAGGAGCTTATTGAAATTTTCCCAGAACTAGAGGATATAGCGTTCATTAAGACGAAAATCATAATGAATAAGTATAGTGAGCATTTAAGAACAGCAGATTGGATTAAAATAGCGAAGGAAACAAAGAAATGCGTAGATGAAGGGGCAAACGGGGTTGTTATAATGCATGGAACCGATACTATTGGATACACAGCCGCTGCATTAAGTTTCTCCTTACAGAATCTTCCAGTACCAATTATACTCGTGGGTTCTCAAAGATCCTCTGATAGACCCAGTAGCGATGCTGCCTTAAACTTAATATCAGCTGTAAGGTTTGCGGCTGAGGGGCCCGTGGCAGAAGTTATGGTTGCAATGCATGAAAATTCCTCAGATAGCTCTGTGGTATTTCACAGAGGGACAAGAGTCAGGAAGAATCACACAAGTAGAAGAGACGCCTTTCAAACAATCGATGCGCTCCCTTATGCTCGCGTAATCAACGGCAAGAAGATCGAGGTCTTATCAAGAGATTATAGACATAGGAATATGAATAGAAAGCTCGTTTTGAAGGCAAATTTTGATGAAAAAGTCGCACTTCTTAAATTTCATCCATGCTTTAATCCAGATTTAATAGATTTTCTGGTGGAGAAGGGTTATAAGGGCATAGTGATAGAGGGCACCGGATTAGGGCATATAGGGGAATACGTCTTTGACGCTATAAAAAGGGCTGTTCTAAAAGGAGTTCTAATATTCATGACCTCGCAGTGTATCTGGGGAAGAACAAATTTAAGGGTCTACGACACTGGGAGATACTTATTAGACATCGGAGTGATACCGTTAGAGAACATGATCCCAGAAACAGCATTAGTTAAGCTGATGTGGTGTTTTGGGCAAACTAAGGATGAAGAAAAGGTAAGGGAAATGATGCTTAAGAACATAGCTGGAGAAATAACGGATATTTCAATGCCGAGGGAGGTCTTAGAAAGTGAAAATAAATTATAAGGAGATAGGGTTGAAGGTAGGATTAGAGATTCATCTACAGCTTTCAACGAGGCATAAACTATTCTGTAAATGTCCGCCTTTACTTGAGGAAAGATTTGTTGGGGAATTCGTTAGGAAATTAAGACCAACGCAGAGTGAACTTCATCAAATCGACCCAGCAGCTCTTTTTGAATTTCAGAAAGGAATGACCTATAGATATCTTATACCAGAGAGCTCTGCTTGCCTAGTTGAAATGGATGAGGAGCCTCCTCATCCGCTGAATATGGAGGCATTAAAAGTGGCTTTAAAGGTATCTAGAGCTTTAAATGCACGTATAGTAAACGAGATTCAAGTTATGAGGAAAATAGTAATAGACGGATCTAATACAACTGGGTTTCAAAGGACATGTTTAATAGCCTTGGGCGGAGAAATAACTGTAAATGGTAAGAAAATTCCAATCCAAACTATATGTCTAGAAGAGGATGCGGCCAGGATAATAAGCAGAACAGAGAAGCAAGTAACCTTTGCTTTAGACAGATTGGGGATACCGTTAATAGAAATAACAACAGCTCCGGTGATAGAGAATCCCGATGAAGCAGTTAGGGTGGCTTTAGAGATAGGTAGGCTTGTGAAGGCTACAGGTTACGTGAAAAATGAACTAGGAACCATAAGACAGGACGTAAACGTCTCCGTTAAGAATGGCAATGTTGTTGAGGTTAAGGGAATTCAAAGACTAAGCCAACTCCGTAAGATAATAGAGTTTGAGGCCCAAAGACAGGCGGGGCTAATCAAAATAGCTGAGGAGCTAGAAAAAAGAGGAATTAAAGAGGGGGATCTGAGAGTTTCTCCGGTGGATGTAACAGATATTTTTAAGAACACTCGATGCAGGATTATAAACAAATTAATTAAAGAAGGAAGAAGAGTCTACGCGATTAAATTAAAAGGCTTTAAAGGGTTACTTGGGCTAGAGTTAGCCCCAGGACATAGATTGGGTAAAGAGATGGCTGAGAGGGTTAGATTTTGGACTAATATTAAGGGACTTTTCCATACTGATGAGCTACCAAATTATGGGATAAGCGAGAAGGAGGTAAAGCAATTAAGGGGCGCTGTGAACGCAGATGAGAGAGATGCTGTAGTATTTATAGTAGCGTTTAAACATGAAGCTGAACGAGCTCTGGATAAGATCATAGAAAGAGCGATAGAAGCGCTTCATGGCCCTCCATATGAAACTAGAGGCCCAAAGAATGGAAAAACTGTTTATTCCAGACCTCGTCCGGGAATGGCGAGAATGTATCCAGAGACAGATATCCCTCCGATAAAAGTGACTGAGGAATTGATAAAAGAAATAGACAAGGAGCCGCTTGTTCACCCTAGAGTTAAAATAGCTGAATTAATGAAAAAAGGATTAAATGAGCAATTAAGTTGGGAAATTTACGATTCTAGATATTATGATCTATTTTTAAGACTAGTAAAAAGCCTTAAAAGATTAAGACCTACTTTTGTAGCGTCTGTTTTAACAGAAATGATAAAGAACTTAGAGCGCGATGGATTTAGGGTTGATCAAATACCAGATGAGAAGTTATTTGAAATTTTTAGAGCAGTTGATGAGGGAATAACGGCAAAAGAATCTATTTACGAAATTCTAAAACATTTATCAAAAAGGCCGTCCGAAAAAGTGGAGTCTATCATCCATGATCTTGGATTAGAAACGATGAGCAAAGAGGAGTTAATTAAAGTAATTGATGAGTGTATTAAGGAAAATAAAGAGCTAATTAAAAAGTTAGGATCAGAAAAAGCGTTTAAAAGGATAATGAATAGAGTAATGAGCATTGTCAGAGGAAGATCCGATCCTAAAGAAGTAGCTGATTTAGTTAAGGAAAGAATTCATAACCTCGAATTTTGATGATTATTTAACAGATATCACGTTTTCTCCTTTTTTTCTAAAAAGAAACTCTCTTTCTATCAATTTTCCGCCCTTTAACTCGAAACATTCGACCTTAATTGCTCGTCCTTTAATTTCTAATGCTATAAAGCTTGGCCTTAATGAAGCTGGTCCTCCTCCCCATACTCCGGTAGCGCTTCCTGGATTAAGAAATAACTTTCCTCCCCTTAAACATAGATTAAGAGAATGAGTATGACCAGATACGAGAATGTCAACACCCATCTTTACGGCTTTATTATAGAGTTTGTTTATATCACCTCTCGGATAAATTTCGGTTCCATGAATTAAGCCTATTGTGATGTCCCCAACTGTTATCTTCTCCTCGAACGGGCCATCTATGTAATCCATGTTCCCAACAACGTATTTCACAGGAGCAATCTCTGAAAGTTTTTCTAGCATCCTCTCGCTTGTAAGATCGCCTGTGCATAGAATTAGATCATAACTTTTCTCTCTCATTTTAGATGCTATTTGTTCTGGAATATCTCTTGCCCTTGTTGGTATGTGAAAATCGCCTGTAATTAATATCCTCATCTTCGGGGTCTCATTAATCGAAATATAAGTAACATTAGTATTAGTATTTGTCTTATTGTCGTTTAGTGAGGAGAAATCACATGTGCGGAATTATTGGGGCAGTGCTTAGGAATGGAGACGTTTCGGAGACCTTATTTAAGGGATTGAAAAGGTTAGAATACAGGGGCTATGATTCGGTAGGCATGGCTACTCTTCATAAGGGAAGAATTTTGGTGAAAAAGGATAAAGGGAAAATAGAAGAGGTACATAAAAGACTTAATTTGAAGAAAATGCCTGGTAAAATCGGAATCGGGCACACGAGATGGGCAACCCACGGATTACCCGATAAGATTAATGCTCATCCTTTTGTAGATTGTACAGGTAAAATAGCTTTAGTTCATAATGGCATAATTGAAAACTTTCTAGAGCTAAAGGACGAATTAAAACGTAAAGGTCATAAATTTACATCAAATACTGATACTGAAGTCATTGTCCACTTAATTGAGGAGGAAATATCGCAAGGAAAAACTTTTAGAAATGCTGTGCTTGATTCTGTGTTAAGACTTAAGGGGTCGTTTGCTTTAGGCGTAATTTCCGTTTTAGAGCCCAATGTGTTGATAGGAGTTAGAAAGGATAGCCCATTAATAGTTGGCGTAGGAGATAACGGCAACTTCCTGTCATCAGATGTTATAGGCTTTCTGGAGCACACGAATAAAGTGATTTATCTAAGAGATTGGGAGGCGGTTTTCTTAACACAGAATTCGATCGAATTAGTTAACATAAAAACTAAAACCCCCGTGAAATATGAAATTAAGAAGATAGAATGGAAGCCAGCCCAAGCCACAAAAGGAGGGTTCAACCATTTTATGTTAAAGGAGATATATGAACAGCCATATGCAATAGCTGATGCTCTTAGAACGCCTTTAATATATCTCGAGAGATTTGTTGACTATTTAGTGGACGCCAAGAGGATATTTTTTGTTGCCTGTGGAACATCTTATCACGCATCAGTTTATGCTTCTTATTTATTCCCGAAAATATCAGGCATTCAGATAACACCAGTTATTG
>CAYLIY010000002.1:19413-29233 GCA_964384015.1 uncultured Nitrososphaeria archaeon
ATGAAGAGACGGTAGTTGTTGCCATAAGCCAATCGGGAGAAACGGCCGATACTTTAGACGCCATTAAAGCTGCAAAGGGAAAAGGAGCAAGAACCTTGGGAATAGTGAACGTCATGGGCTCAACATTAACAAGGATAGTAGATAGATATATTGGACAAAATTCAGGACCTGAGATCGGAGTTGCGGCCACTAAGACATATACAGGCCAATTAAGTGTTATATCGAGAATATCGGTATACTGTGGAGTTAAAACTGGAAAAATAAAAATTAATGAAGGAAAGGACCTGTTAGAGAAATTACATGAGATTCCAAATCTTGTTAAAGAGAACTTAGATTATTTTTCCGTCAAAACTAAAGAAATAGCTCCATATTTGGCGTCTAATAAGAGCATATGCTTTCTTGGTAGGGGCGTTAATGTCGCTACGGCCCTGGAGTCCAGACTTAAGATGTTGGAGATATCATACATACCAGCTATTTCTTACCCATCTGGGGAGTCTAAACATGGGTTCATAGCCGTGGTCGAGGAGGGATATCCCATAATTCTATTCGCTCCGGTTGACGAGACTTACGATGATAATTTAAGCACGATAATGGAGATGAAAGCTAGAGGCGCGAAAATAATAGCCATAACTGAGGAAAAAGCTGAGGAGATAAAAAGAGTCGCCGATATTGTGATTTTCATTCCCGAGACAATAGACCTTCTTACCCCCATTACTATGGTGATTCCTGGACAGTTGATGGCGTATCATACAGCTGTTTATTTAAATAGGGATCCAGACAAACCAAGATCCCTAGCTAAGTCTGTTACTGTTAAGTGATAGTAAACTATCTCCAAACAAATGCCTCGCTGCAAGCATAATTTGCGAAAAAACCCAAGATGATGCCCATTAAGTTTGCTAACAAATAATTAACTCCCACGAATATTAAGGACAAGAGAGCTATGTAATTTACCAATGCTCCGATAATCACCGCGCTGTGATATCTAAGGAGTCTCATTAAAAGATTACCAGTCCTTTTGTCTTTAAACGTCCATATGTCGTTCAAAACAAAGTTATTAACTATTGAAAGCTCTATGGCTAGGGGAGAGGCCATAATTATCGGCAAATTAAGGGTAACCAAGGCCCAAAGAGCGCTCTCATTGACGATCACTCCTGATGCTCCAACGCACATAAACTTTAGAACCCTGTAGTCTGTTAGAGTTAAGAGTAATCTCAGGTATTCGAGGAGTTCTTGTACGCCTAATTTGCTTTTTCCTTTTAACCTCTTCTTGAAGACATAAGGGACTTCTGTTACTTTTCCGTATTTCGCTTTAACTAATATCTCTAAAAGGGCTTTATATCCCCTTGTTGAAAAGTTAACTCCTTCAACTACATCCTTTTTAATTATGAAAGCTCCAGAAATTGGATCCTTAATTTTTCTGATTTTAGGCAAAAAGAAGTACGCTAAAAACCTCGCTATCCTACTTATAAATCTTCTAAGCCAATTAAGACCTTCAATTCCACCTCCTTTAACATACCTGCTAGCTATAACTATATCCGCTCCATTTAGGGCTTCTTTAAGCATTTTAGGTAAAATCTCTGGTGGATGCTGCAAATCAGCATCCATCAAGCAAACATAATCACCAGTAGCGATCTTTAATCCATCTAGAAAAGCTGTTGTTAGGCCCATTTTTTTAGGCCTAACCAGAACTTTGGCCCCTAATCTCCTTGCTATTTCTGCTGTATTATCGGGACTATTATCATCTACTACTATTATCTCATGTTTCACACCCCTAAGAGCTTTTTTCATTCTGGACATGAGCTCTGGAATATTTTCCGCTTCGTTATAGGTCGGAATTATTATTGAGAGAACCGGCATTCTCAATATTTACACAAGAAAGCAACAGTATAAAATATTATAACCCCTTATGGAAGGTTTAAGCTCTTTTTATTAAGAACGCTCTAAGTAATTATATTCGAGGAGTAAGTACACCTTAACGAATCGGCATTTAAGGTAAGAGAGGTTGATCTTATGAGAAAGATAGAACTAAGAGTTACGCCCTTTGGTGTAATTGCCTTAGAGAACGAAAAATTTATAGATTTCTCCGCTTTTGGCGATGATTTAGAAGAAAGCGTTAGAGGATATAGGAGATTAATAGAGGAGGGATTTATCGATAAAAAACTGGTGAGCTTCATCAAAAAGAAGTTAGCTAAGGGAAAAGTATATACTCCATCTTTAATCCTAGCGAATGCTTTAAGGAAAGCAGGCATTGATGTAGAGTTGATGAAAGAGTATGAGCCGCTGGAGATAGAGGAGCTATTAGTTAAGGGCGGAGTCTTTAGTGACATTAAAGAGGCTAAAAAGGGAATAAAGGATGCATTAAGTTTATTATCTGTCCAAAAAATCAAGGAGGCCATGGAGGAAAAGGATAAAGTGATAATTAATGCCATAGGAGCTTATGATGAATATACTGAGCTTATAAATATACTTTATGAGAGGCTTAGGGAGTGGTATGGTTTACATTTCCCCGAACTCGAGAAAATAGTGAGGAAATATACGACCTATGCAAGAATAGTTTCAAATATAAAAAAGAAAAGCGAATTGGATATGGATAAATTGATTAAAATCGGATTAAGTGAAAAAACAGCAAAAATGGTTTTAAATGCTGCTAGGACTTCGATGGGAGTAGCTTTAAATGACGAAGATGTAGAACAGATAAGAAAACAAGCAGAGTTTTTACTGCAAGCCATTGCTACGAGAGAGGAGCTTGAAAGATATATAAATGATGTTCTCATAGAATATTCCCCAAACTTGACAAAGTTAATAGGACCTAAGTTAGCAGCCAAGTTGATCGCTAAAGCAGGAGGCTTAAGAAAATTAGCCACTCTTCCAGCTAGTACTATTCAATTACTTGGAGCTGAAAAAGCTTTATTTAGGTCCCTTAAAAGAGGGACAAAACCACCAAAGCATGGGTTAATTTTTCAACATCAAGCCATTAATAGAGCGCCTAAAAAGCTTAGAGGAAAAATCGCTAGAGCTTTAGCGGCGAAAATAGCAATAGCCGCTAGAGTTGATGTATTCGGTGGAGAGGATATAGGGGACAAACTTAAACAAGATTTCGAAAATAAGGTTGAGGAAATTTATGAGAAGTATTCTAAGAGGAGGGGAGGTAGGAAAAGATGAAGATACGTCCTCATCCGGTGATGGAGGGAGTTTTCATAATTGAAAGGGATGGAAAGACATATCTTGCTACTAAAAACTTAGCTCCCGGAATTAAAGTTTATGGAGAAGAGATAGTAAAACTTAAGGGAGAAGAATATAGAATATGGGATCCCTTTAGAAGTAAACTCGCTGCCGCCATCTTAAAAGGCATGAACATGAGCTTAATCAGGCCAGGAATTAAAGTTCTTTACTTAGGAGCTTCTACCGGAACTACAGCAAGTCATGTATCCGATATAGTAGGCCCAAACGGGAAGATATTCGCCGTTGAAATAGCATCGAGGGTCATGAGGGAGTTCATGAGTAGAGTAGCCGCTCATAGGCCCAACGTTTATCCTCTTTTCTTCGATGCCAGAACTCCTGAAGAGTACAGTGACGTTGTTGGAAAGGTGGACGTTGTGTATTGTGATGTAGCTCAACCTGATGAGACAGAAATAGCAATAAATAACTGCGATTTTATGCTAAAAAGTGGAGGAGGATTATATTTAGCGATTAAAGCCAGGAGCATAGATGCTACGAAGCCTCCAGAAGAAGTTTTTAAGATAGAGAGAAGAAAATTAACTGAAAAAGGATTTAAGATAATGGATATCCGCCATCTTTATCCATTTGATAAAGATCATGCGATGGTTTCAGCTGTTATTTGATTTTTACAGGAAAAATGAACGATTTAAATATAATAAATGCTCAAATTCCCATAAATGATGGATTCCTGAAGGTGGGAATATCCATTAAGGATGGTGTAATAACTGATATAAATAGGCCGGGTAAGTTAAGGCCGTCGAAAGTAACCATAGATGCTGATGGGGCATTCATATTTCCCGGCTTTTTAGATTCATTTAATCGAATTAGAGATCCTGAAGATGCTATAAAGTCCATTAGGACTTACATTAAGGGTGGGTTTATAGGAGCGGTTTACACTGTTAGGTGTGAGGATGACATCCGCATTATTAATGAGGTTAAAAAATTCAGATTTGGATTCTTAATAGATTATAGAGCTGAAAGAGAATTAAAGGAGAAATATCAAGACAAATTTCTGTATTTTAGAATTAAATCATATGATGATTTAAATGAACTCGACAAAACAGGAAGAAACAAGAGGATATTTATCGATATATCCGATATAGCCAATGAGGTGAGAGAGGAAGTCAAGATCATAGAGAAAATTTGCAAAAAAGCGTTACAGTTCAGACATGTCCATGTACATCCAGTAACAATAGTTCAAGGAGTAAGAATGATAAATAAAGCCAAAAAATCGGGCATTAAGATCACTTGTGGAACTAACATTTATAATTTAATTTTAAATGAGAAAAATGCCGCCTTAATCCCGGATAGATTTAAGAATGGGTTAAGAATAAGGGCATTTACTCACTCCATGCTCATGGTTAAAAGTGTGAGGGGAGGATCCATAGACGTTTTAGGAACCGGTCATTCCAGAGAAAATCACTTGGCTAGCTCGTCTAATCAAGTTTTATTCAACTTGGTCCATAAAAGAAAACTCCTTTTAAAAAGCGTAGTAAACACTCTATCTGTAAACCCGGCTAAATTGTTCTTTAATAAAAGAGCTAGAGTTGATGTAGGGGAGATCGCGGATCTAACAATGATAAGGATGAGTAAAACCCATGTGTTAGATGGAATTTATGATAAAACTGTTCCAAGAAACGTATTTAGCGGGTGGACGGTTTATGGGATTGTGGAGGGCGTTATAGCAAAAGGAAATATTCTCTATTTAAGGGGAGAATATGGAGATTAAGTTCATAGCCGATGAGATGAATGGAAACCTAGCCAAATGGCTCAGGATCCTTGGCTACGACTGCCTTTACCCTAAAGGTGGGGATAACCTTGATGAGAAAATACTAAGGACAGCCGAGAAAGAGAAGAGAATAGTTCTGACAGCTGACCGGGAATTATTCAGAACATGCGTTAAAAGAGGAATTAAGGCAGTTTATACTCCTTTTGTTCAAATTGAAGAAAAATTAGCTTATTTGATTAGAAAACTTAATCTTTCGGTTGATTTTTCTCTTGCCCCTAGATGTACTATTTGTAATCATAAACTAAGATATGTGCATTCTGATGAGTTAAAGGGGAAATTAGACGAGGGAATAATTAGGAGATATAAGAAATTTTGGGTTTGTGATAATTGCGGCAAGATATATTGGGAAGGATCCCATTGGATAAACATTAAAAGAACAATTGAATCATCCTTAAAGCTATCTAAAAAGGTTATTAGTGAGAAAGATGAAAATCATCTTTAATTAACCAAATCGGTGAGCAGTATGCCCCAAATTCACTGGGATCTTCATAAGAGAAAAAAGACCGGCGGAAGAAAAGGAATATGGAGAAAGAAGAGAAAGTACGAAATGGGTGGAGACCCGGTGAAGACAAAACTTGGTGAAAGGAGGGCCAAGCTGGAAAGAACAAAAGGAGGGGGACTTAAAATTAAGCTTCTATCAGACCTTTATGCAAATGTTTTTAACCCGAAAACAGGAAAATGCAGTAAGGTTAGGATCCTAAAAGTAGAAAGAAACCCGGCTGATAAGAACTATGATAGAGAGGGAATTATCACAAAAGGAGCTATTTTATTGACAGAGCTGGGAAAAGCTGTTGTAACCTCTAGGCCTGGACAAAACGGAGTTATAAATGCTGTTCTAGTAGATTAGATGAGAGCAAAAAACTGCACAATTTTTTGGACAGTATATTTTGATTCCCGGCTTACACGAGGAGAAGGAAGAAGACTTCCTAAGAAGTTTTGTGTTCCAAGCCCAAGCCTTGATGAGCTAAAGAGGGCATGTAAAGCCCTAAATTTGGATATTATAGAGATAAAAAGAGCAAGATATCCAAGAGTTTGGTGGATAGAGGGAGGTTACGTAATGGTTAAGAGAACTAAAAAGGAGGAGACTCTAAGAAAACTGGCTAGAGTAATTAGGGAAAATAGATCCAGAGGGGGTTAATTGAGGAAGGTTGGAAAAATTCTAAAGCTAACAAAAGGCAAATTATTCGTAATTAAGCTGAATAGAAAGATCTCAGTTGGCAGCTATCTTTATGATTCATCTAAAAAAAGAATAGGCGCCGTTATAGATCTAATCGGGCCGGTTAATAGCCCTTATTGCATATCTAAGCCCTTAGTAGAGAAACCTGAGAAACTAATTGGAATTAACGTTTACGTAAAACTGGAGAGGAGAAGAAGGTAAATTTAACGAAAAGCATTTCGAAGATTAACGAAAAGCCGATTTAAAGCTTTATGAGAATACTTAAGAGTCTCCTCATAGGAAAGTAATTATTGACAAACTTCCTCGTTGGATCATTATCTAGATGGAGTGATATTTGAATGCTTGGGGATGCTCAACTCAAGTGCCCCTGCTGTGGAGGCCGAAACTTAATAAAGGATAATAAAACTGGGGAGATAGTTTGCATCGATTGTGGTTCCGTCGTTTGTATTGATAACATTGATTTAGGACCGGAGTGGCGAGCTTATTCGGAAGAACATGAAGAAAGGAGGAAGAGAATAGGAGATCCATTGACCTTTCTTGAGGTTAATATGGGTATCTTTTCTGTTATGGGTACAAAATCCGACATGGCGTCTATGAAAAGGAGAAGAAAAATCAAGAGAATGGCACAAATACAAACGAGACTTAGCCCGGCCTCAAAGAAATTAGAAAAGTTACTTAATGAGATAAAAAGAGCATGTGAAAAGCTTTCTCTATCGAGAAGTGAAATGGAAACAGCAGCAAGAATTGCCAGGAAGATTATAACATCTTATAACAAAAAAAGATGGAACATAAAGGCGTTAGTCGTGGCCTCCATCTATGTTAGTTGTAAGATAAATGAAAACTCCAAGAAATTAAATGAGATAGTTAAAAGCGTATCCGGTTCGTCTAAAAAGAGGAAGGAGGTGATGAAATTATACAGAATGATTTTAACAAAAATGAATATGCACTTGCCAGTTACAACCGAACAGAAAAAGCTCAATAAAATAGCAAAGGATTTGAAGTGTGATGGAAAAGTGCTTTTAATATCAAATAAGATAATTAGATGCGCCCGTTTAGCTCGTGTGGGATTAGGAAAGACTCCTGGTAGTGTTGCTACAGCCGCTGTTTATATCGCACATAAGTTGCTAAATAAGAAGTTGACTCAAAGAAAAATATGTTTGATCACTAAAACAACAGAAGTTACTCTTAGATCAAGAATTAAGGATATTATGGATAACGTCTCCATCGAGGTAGAAGTATAGATCACTTATGAGATCTTCTACTGAAAGAGAGGAAGTGCTTAGAAAGGCATATAGGTTAATTAGTCAATCTGAAGAGGGAATAATCCAAAGTGAGCTTTGGAGAAAGCTTAACATATCCAGTAGGAAGGCCTCCCAAATAGTTAAGGAGCTTATCGAGAGAGGCTTCATCAGTAGGGAGAAAGTTCTATATAGGGGAAGATGGACCTACAGGTTAATTTCTAAGAGGGAGGAGGAGGGAATAGATTTAATAAAGGATGCTTATTGCCTTATTTGCCCTTTAGAGCCGAAATGTTCACCTGAGGAGCCAAAATATTTAATTCAGTGCAAACACCTAGAAAATTGGGTTTTAAGGAAATATGATGAACAATTGAAGGGAAAAAGTCTTGACGAAAAAAAGTAAAAGATGGATTATTGAAAAAAAGAAGGACCACTTTTATTTAATGGCTAAGAGAGAAGGATATAGAAGTAGAGCCGTTTATAAGCTTAAAGAGATTAATTTATCCTATAAAGTCCTTAGGAGAGGGGCGAAGGTTGTTGATCTTGGAGCTGCCCCAGGAGGATGGCTTCAATATACCGCTGAGACCATCGGGAGAAATGGATTAGTTATCGGAATTGATAAAAGAGAAATATCTCCATTGCCCTATGGTAATGTAAAAACGTTCCAATTGGACGTTTTTAATGAGGATGTTGAGAAGTTAATCTTAAAAGAGGCGGGATCTAAGGTTGATGTTATCTTAAGTGATCTGTCACCTAATATCACAGGAGTTTGGGAAGTAGATGTCGCCAGAAACGTTGAAATGTGTGATAGGGTACTAGAAATCGCGGATAATGTGTTAAAAAGGAATGGGAGGTTAATATTAAAAATTCTCGAGGGAAGGGGCTCACAAAAAATAATTTCAAAACTAAAAAGGAAGTTTTCTTTTGTAAAGCTATTTAGGCCCAGAGCCACGAGAAAAAGAAGTGCTGAGATCTATGCTGTTTGTTTAGGCTTTCGTGGATAGTTTAATGACCTCTAAGAACTCCTTATAGGGCGCGGTAGTTTTTATTCCTACCGGATTAAAATGAGTTCTTGTTGCTTTAAAGCCCATACTTATAAGAGCATTTATGATCCTTTGGATGGAAGGCATGCTTTTCTTTAAAAGTCCACAAGCTTTAGATACATCGTAATAATAGGGAGGCATTTTCAGCTCTTTTTTAAAGAAAAATAGAAACTTATCCACTTTAGCTCTATCTTCTTCTACCAAGTCCTTAACCCTATTTAGTTTATCAAGGAAAGAAACTGAATGTAGATCTCCTATCCAAAGAGGACCACTTGTGAGAAGATTTGATCCACATATTGGGCATTTGTTCATGAAAGCCTCTTTAATTGAGCGAACATAAACCTCTAAGCATTTTTCACATCTATAAATAAAGCCTATTTTCTCGTAGGGAAAATTTCGTTTCCCCTTTTTTATTCTGACATACACCCGTATATAATGCTCAGACCTACATGTTAAAATCGGTTCAGGCACCCTCTCCTTCCTGCCGCACGATTGAACAACGAGATTTATGAGAATTCTTGCTGCTATCTCATGACAGAATTCTCCTCTTAATGGAAGAGCCCAGTATTTTCTGAAGGCAGGCCAAGGGTAGATTCCGCACAATGGAGCAAGATCGGTAGCGGTAATAGCTAAGATTCCACCCTCCTTAACAGCTGACACTGAGTTATCTATATAAGGCGCAGGAGAACCATAGGGATCAACATCAACCAGATCAAATTTGTCCTTTTCCTTAAAATGAGAAGATAAAAAACTGTTGGCGTCCAAACGTGTTACTATAGCGCTTTCTCCTGATATTTTGTTTAGCTTTAAGTTTTCTTGAATAATATAATAGGCTGTTCTTGAAATATCGTTTAAAAAAAGCTTTTTTACTTTTCCGCTTTCAAGAAAATATCTTATGCCTCGGATGCCTGTCGCTGCCAGAGCATCGGCTACCACTAGTTCTCTGCCTTTAACCTCTCCCTCCGCCGCTACAACTATCACCCCCAAGGATCGCGTGAATTTTCCCCTTGGATTATAAAACACTTCTTTTTCGTTTAATTTTGTTTTGATTAGCGCTTTTCCCTCTTTGACAAACAACATATATCCTCCTATGAGGATTACTACTTTAATGACCACCCTTTAACCAATTGATGATGAACATTAAGAAAAACTTGTTTAGTGAGCATTTAAAGGGGGCTTCATGGATGGGAGGAAGATGATCTTACTTTTAACGGGCGCTCCTGGCATAGGAAAATCAACTGCTATCTTAAAGGCAGTTGAGATGCTAAAATCCAGGAAAAAGATAATCGTTGGGGGGATGATAACCAAAGAAATCAGGAAAAATGACAAGAGAATCGGATTTCAGTTAATTGAC
>CAYLIY010000003.1:0-13141 GCA_964384015.1 uncultured Nitrososphaeria archaeon
CGTATAGTCTTCCCATGGCTTTTGGCTTCACCAAGATCACCACTTCAATTCACAAAAATTTAAATTTATTCCCACTTAAATATTTAGATATTGAAGTGTTTAAGTGTTCGGGAGGGGATAGCAAATGCCGCTGAAGCTCCTCTCAGGGCAGCTAGGCGAGGAGGAGTTAGCTGAATTAATGCACCAATTCGAGTATCAGTACTTGAGGGGGATGCTTGAAGCCCTACTAATCTTAAAGAAGAGGCTTTGGGAGAGGACGAGCAAGGGTGAAAGAAGGAATCCTATTTTCCGGCTCTGCATGGACGAACTAGATGAATTATTCAACTACGTTACTTGGAGGCTGGCTGAAAAAGCAGATGAAGAGCTAGTTATGAGCGTAAATGTCGAGAGGCCTACGCCTAGAGAAGAGAAGAACTCATCGAGAAGGCAGCTAGGAAGTGGCTTAAAGAACTGAGGGAGCTGGAAAAATGGAGGCCTCAAGGCAACTCCAATTAATCGAGGAGACAGGGATGTACAGGATTCTTAAGAATGCTGAATGTCTAGTCGTCGAAGTCTTCAAGAGCAAGAACGGAGTTAGGTTAAAAAATCCCAAGAGAATAGAGGTTATTTCCATGCCTGAGTCGAAGTTAACTCTGGCCTTGATAGACTACGCTGTAAGAAGCCTCTATAAGAAGAGATCCACCCTTATTCCATTCATCCTCTCCCACAAATCAACGATGAACCTAGTTAAACACTTATTCATCAACTATTCTCAAAGCGAATCAACCCTAGAAGTATACGCTTACTGGCTTCAAAGATTCTTTAATAAGCTTGGAGTCAGTCCAGACAGCTTAGTCAAAAGCTGTTTCAGGGAGAAGCTGATAAAAGAGGACAGCTTAAAGAAGATCTCAGCTGAGGTTGAGGAATTTATAGCTGAGCTGAAAGCTTACGGCTTAACTGAAAACACTAGAGCGAACGCGCTTAAAGCTATCAAAACATTCTTCGCGGTCAACGGGATCAACTTGACCCTCTCCCCATTCTTCAGGGTGAGGAGGAGCAGGGTGAAGTATGAGGATAGAGCTCCAACGCCTGAGGAGCTCTCTAAGCTGCTTGAAGTCGCTGGCTTAAGGGAGAAGGCGATGATAGCCATGATGGCTCTAGGTGGATTTAGAATAGGCACGTTGGTTAAGCTCAAATACAGACATGTTAAGCGAGATCTCGAGAGGGGAATAATTCCTGTACACATTCACGTTGAGGCGGAGATAACTAAGGGCAAGTACCACGACTACGACACATTCATAGGGGCTGAGGCGGCCGAGTATTTAAAGCTATATTTAGATTGGAGGAAAAGAGGATCGATGAGGATTAAGTACGGCGTGATTGTGGGGTATCCCCCAGAGAAAATAGTTGATGAAAGCCCTCTATTCAGGAATGAAAGCAGGGCGAGGGAATACATATTGAGGGGAGAAGTTCCACCAGGGATAACCGAGAAGCAAGCATATGAGTTGATCCACACGCTTTACAGGAGGGCTGGGCTTATAGGGAAAGGAGAAGTTAGATACCCCCTGAGAGTCCACAGCTTGAGGAAGTACTTCAGGACTCAATTAACAGCCCTAGGAGTGCCCGTTGATTACATAGAGTACATGATGGGCCACAAAATAAGCACATACAACACCATAAAGAGCAAGGGAGTTGAGTTTCTGAGAAACATATACGCTGCTTCAGGCTTAAGCATAAAGCCAAGGACGCGGCTTTCAAGGCTTGAAATGATGAAGGAGCTCATCAGGGCCTTTGGATACGACCCCGAGAGAATCCTGGTTAAAGAAGCGATCATGGAGCCTCACAGAACAGAGATAAGCCAAGAAGACCAATATAAGGCCTTGGCGAATTCCTTTAAAGAGATGCTGAGGAAAGAATTATTGGATCCAGGGAGGATGAACAATGAATAGCTGTATACCAAGTTACCTGGACGTACAGGTGTTGCCGCTCGGCCACCCCGGCGATTCCTAGAATACGCACCACTTTATAGGTAGGCGGATAACACCATTATTAAACTTCCCTTATCACCTTATTCAAGTTTCTCAGACGATCATTCACTAACTAACATTCGAGTAAGTCAATGAGCTCTCACAGGCCTTTGGCTTAATATCTAGATGCAAATTTTTCTAAAATAGCTGATTTAAAGCTAGTAAAGAACGGAGATAATGAAATAAGTAAATACTCGCTTATCTTGATAAAAACAAGAAAAAACAGACTGATTTATCAATGTGAAGGACTAATAGTTACAAAGACTCTTAAACCCCCCAAGCTGAAGATTGTTTATTGGGGATGCCGGATAATGAAGATTAAGCCCTGGTCAATAGGGCGCGTGGCTAAGTTATCGAATCGAAAGCTTTATGGTTACGCCTTAACTCTTAAAACGGATGCCTTAAGGGCCATAGGTATACTTGAGGAGATAACTGATATATTTGCCAAGAGAGGAATCCCAATCATAGACCTTGAGACAAGCTGTATGCCAGAGGCCATAAGAATAATCGTTTACGTCGATCTAACAAACGTAGGCATCCCCTCAGGGGAGGTGTCAAAGAAGCTGTCTGAGGTTAAATTTGTGAGGGCCATTGATGAAATAAAGCCAATAAATGAGGGTTTAATAATTGACTATGTTCATTTTCCTCCAGTTCTGATGGGAGACAGGGTTGTGCTCTTAAGGAAGCCTGTCTTCGATGCGCTTATTAAAGGAGGATATGAGAAGTTTGGAAGTGCCTATGCTGTCTTCCTATATAACGTTGGCTTTAAAATGGGAATAGAGGGCTATAAGTCCCATTTAAAGCTTGTTGGTAATAAATCCGATACTTTGCTTAAGTTTGGTGGAATGATATTCGAGCACGTTGGCTTCGGCATAGTCGAAGTTGAGGGTGTGGATAAGTTCTCCTTAAGAGCCACATGTAAGGTTTATAAATCCTGTGAGTGCGAGCTGTTTAAGGGGGCTAATGAGCCATCAAGCCACTTCATAAGGGGGATGCTTGCTGGTTGGTTCACGGGCTTCTTCAATCAGGGGATGATAGCCAAGGAGATAGAGTGCATAGCCAAAGGGGATGAGTACTGTAGGTTTAAGATCCTCAGGAAATACTAGGTCTATCTTCTCCTCCTCCACATCTTAGGGTATAGGTCTCTAGGAATGAAAACTCTCTCAAGAATGGCAGCTATTCCCTTCTCCAACTCAAGGATATCCTTATAGTCCATCTGGGCTCTTCCAACAGCTATTATCTCCCCTTTTTGAGTGAATATAGCCACAATTTCCCCTTTCTTCACATTCTTAGTTAATCTCAGAACTCCTGGAACCGCTAGTTGTGCTCCATGAGCTAAGGCCGAAACAGCTGAGTCCCTCACTACTATCTTCGGAAAATCCCTAAAAATCACCTCTATTGGTAGGACCACTTTCCTTATAAGGGATGGATCATCCCTCTTTCTCCAAAGGGTAAACGCTAAGTCCAGATCGTGCAGGGTTGTTAGCGTTTCATCTTCTCCAAATGGCCCGGTTCTTATCCTTCTTAGCTCAGCTAAATGAGCCTCAACTCCAAGAATAAGCCCCATATCATGAACCAACTTTCTAACGTAGAACCCAGACTCACACTTTAGCCTGAAAAGAACATTCCTTCCCTCAAAATCTAAAAGTTCTAACTCATATATCTCCCTCGTTCTCAGCTTTCTTCTGACAGCTGACTTCTTTGGAGGCCTTTGGTAAATCCTCCCCTTAAAAATCGAGAACACTTCCCTTATCTCATCGATTGGTACATCTCCATGTAACCTCATTATTCCAACGTATTCCTTTGGTGAGTGCAGAACGTATCTAAGAGCAGGAGTAGCTCTGTTTATTCCCACGGGAAGAACTCCAGAGACCCCTGGATCAAGGGTTCCAGCGTGGCCTGCTTTATCGGCTCCAGTTATCTTCTTAACCCACGAAGTAACAACATGGCTAGTTGGCCCTCTTGGCTTGTCCAGGTTTATTACCCCATATTGAAGGTAGAAATTAATTGGTCTTTCCCATGGATTATAGCCTATATCTGGTCTAGTTTCCTCCTCATCCTTAATTAAGAACTCCTCCTTCATGCTTTCACCTAATGGGTTTTCATGTATCCCTCCACTAGTTTGTAGATCACTTCCTTGATCGACTCAACATCCCCCAAGGTTGTGTCTATCAGAAAGTTATAAACCGATAAGTCATCCAAGTTTATTCCATAATACTCCCTAAACCGCTTCTTCTCCGAGCTCTCCCTAAGCTTCGTCTCCCTAAAAGCCTCTTCAAACGATTTTCCGTCCCTTTCAGCTATTCTTCTCACCCTCTCCTCAAATGGAGCAGTTAAGAATATCCTTATGTGAGCGACATCCTTTAGAAGCCATCCGCTAAGTAAGGCATCCACAACAACTCCTCCCTTCTTTGCCTCTCTTATCACATAGCTATCTATTTCCTTGTCTATTTTCTTCGTTTTTAGAGCTAGCTCTGATAGCTCCTCTATCGTTAATCCCCTCTCCTTGGCTATCCTCCTGAAGATTCCTCCAGCGGATAAGCGTCTGAGCTTAAACTTTTTAGCTATTGCCTTTGAGTAGACGGACTTACCAACTCCATGCCAACCTGAGATTGTTATTATTAGGTCTTCAGGTCTCATCTCAGTAAATCTTCAGAGCCTTGGATATCAATCTAGAAAAAAGAAAGGAGGAAATTATAAACCAAGTGAAGTAGTTCGTCTCATCCCCTATCAGGGGAAGTGGAAATGGAAGAACTATTCTTAACGATGAGTAGATGGGATCTATTGCCCTAAAAAGAAGGATGAAGGAGAAGAGAGATATCATTAACAGGATGATTATCCTCAAATAAGCCTTAGAGACAGATTTAAATATCATCTCATACCTTTTCTCAAGTTTCTTGGCAAGAATCTTATCCCCCTTCTTTTTAGCCTCTCTCAGCTCTTTACTCAATTTTGACGCTAGTTTTACTTGTTCTTGAAATTCTGAAGTGTATATGAACTTTTTTTGAAAAATCGCCATTAAGAGGGAATAAAGAAATGCTATCATGGTTACCTCAAGAAATTGGGAATACATTTTACCTCCCGATAAGCTTACTTACCATCGGATACATTTCCTCTACCTGTTCCCTAATGAGCAACTGATAGTACTGGAGCAGGATGTCTATCGCAAGTAGTATGCCCATTCCTCCGCCGAAGACTCCAACTATCTGAGCAACACCTGCTATCAAGCCAACTAGGAATCCCCCTATTATGGTTACAGTCCTGACGTATTTCTCAAGAATCATGCTTATGGCTCTGCTACTTCTCCTGAAACCCGGTATTTGAAGCCCTGATTCTATCAATTGCCTGGACACTATCTCAGGGGAGAAGCCCCCGACTTCAACCCATACTATCGCGAAGACGGTGGATAAGAAGCACATAAGAGCAACAAATGTTATGGCCCTTAAAGGCTCATTGAAGGCCTGTTGAATCGTTGAGGGAGCTGTTATGTAATAGATAAGCCCCCCAGTTAGCTGGTTGGGATCAGACACGTTAAACATTGCAAACATGTTTAGCCAGGGGTTCGCATTCATTGGGTTGAACTTCGCCCAAATTATCCTTGACAGGGCATAAATATTGTAAGTTAGAGCTGAGGCCAGAATCACGGGGATGTTGGACACGTAAAGCAATTTAACAGGATATCTTCCCCTAAAGCCCCTAAACCTGGCATGGGATATTGGTATCTCTATTCTAATTCCCTCTGCGTAAATTATAACGAAAGCTGTTACTATCGTCGCTAGAAGGGCCACTACGGATGGATATCCCTCTCTTAAGAGCGCATTTGATATAGGCTGGCCAGTTGAGGCTAAATAAGCCATGTATGGTATTAGCCCAAATGGGGCAGTTGAGTTGGTCCCGGGGATTGGAGCCGAAACTGGACTGAAGACATTCCAGAATATTTGCTCGGCGACGCCTAAAACTATGAACAAGCTTATCCCGCTTCCTAATCCCCACCCCTTCTGAAGGAGCTCGTCTAGGTACATAACTATCATTGTGGCCGTCATGAGCTGCAGGATTATTATGGCGGAAGTTACAGGAGACGGGCTTATGCCGAAGAATCCCGAGATTAGAAAGGCCATAGACTCCACAAAAGCGAAGACTATCGTTAATAGCTTAGTGGCCGATGTAAAGAAAGCTCTATCCTCAGGCTTAGATAAATCAACCTTAATTATCTCCCCGCCTGCTAGAAGCTCCATTATCAATCCAGCTGTTACTATGGGTCCTATCCCCAACTCCATCAGAGTGCCGTGAGTTGAGGCCAGGATTATTCTGTAAAACGCTAGGGGATCATACTCCCCTATCTTAACCCCATAAAGCGGAATGGACGCCATAATTAAGTAGATTACAGCAACTACCCCTGTCCAAATGAACTTTGATTTTAAGTTAACTCTCCTCTTTGGGCTATCCACCTCAGGAAGATAGGAAGCTATCACCCTAACGTAATTCCTCAGGCTCATGTTATCTCTTGAGGATTACCTCTCCACCAGCGCTTCTTATCTTTTCAGTTGCTCTCTCTGAAGCAGCTTTGGTTAAAACCTTTACCTTAACGTTTATCCTACCTCTTCCTATCAGCTTGTCGTATCCTTCCTTTATAAGGTCTATAATTGGCGTGCCATCATTATCCAAGCTATATCTTCCATTTTCTATAAACCTCTCCAGATCACCGACATTTATCTCCTTAATAGGCTTTTTTAAGCTCTTAAAGCCATGTTTGCCAAAGTGTTCTGGCTCATATTTAACTGTATAGGACCATTTGTGCTTGTGCATTCCTGCTTTTCCACGTCCTCCCTTCATTCCTGATTTTCTATGCTGTCCTACTCTTCCCCAGCCCATGGTTCTACTTCCGCGTAGTTTCCTTGTCTTTCGTTTCCTATGAGGCATACCCTTACTCTATTTTAAGGGTTTTCCACCTTTTTTCCTCTTTTTTCTTCAGTCTTACCTCAAGGATTCCGTTTTTATAGCTTGTCTTGACATTCTCTGTTGAAACCGGCTTTGGCAACTCAAGCATTTTATAATACTTCCTTTTCTCGGTGTCCACCTTGATCTCCAAGGCGTTCTCTGAAAGGTTCAGCTTAATGTCCTCTTTCTCTACTCCCGGAAGTTCGGCTAAAACCACGATTTCATCGCCTTCCTCATAGGTTTCGACCAGTGGCTC
Organism: uncultured Nitrososphaeria archaeon; assembly: GCA_964384015.1. Classification (GTDB taxonomy): domain Archaea; phylum Thermoproteota; class Nitrososphaeria; order Geothermarchaeales; family CAYLIY01; genus CAYLIY01. Next base: position 7,201 of record CAYLIY010000003.1, read on the forward strand.
CCTCTCAGCGGTTATTTTTGGCTTTATAAAGCCTGGTTTTACGTTTCCGAATTCCCTGAAAACAGGCTTTCCATCAGGTCCTATCGAGAAAGTGAACCCGTATATATACGACTTCACCGGCTTCTCCTTCTCGAACTCCGTTATCTCCTTGAACTCCTCCATTAAGTCCTCGAACATCTCCTCTATGTCCCTGAAGAACCAATCCCATATACTCCTTCTCCTTCTCCTTTCCCACCAAAAGCCCATTTTTGATCACTATAATATTCGAGAATTCATTGAATTTTAAGCTTTAGAGCATCCTCCTTATCAAGCTAGAAATATCCTCTCTAAATCCCAGTTCTCCTCCTTGGCCTATGCTCTTTTTGGTAGATTTTTTGAATCCGCCTCGTGGAGGATGAAGCCTGAACACCGGCTTGAGACCCTTAATATCCTTTAACCTCAGCTTTCCCTCAGCCAAGGCCTTAGAAATTTCGTCCACGGATTTCATTCCAGTAGCCTCCGTGAGAAATTCCTCAGTAACTGGCTTATTCCCGACTATCCTCCCCCTCCTCAAAAGGAGCTCCTTGATCAACTCGGGGGTTGCAGGACCCCAAGTAATGTAATCCTTAACCTTGAACAACATCCCTCTATAGGAATCGTTATCGGGGATAAGAGTTGCGTGAAACTTCCTGGGTAGATGAAGTAACCTTAAGGTGTAATTTATCTCCTTCCTAACATCAACGCAACCCCTAATCCTAACGACGATAAATGCCCCCAAGGGGAATCACCACACATCCTTCGTCTGGACCTTGTAGGTGTTTTTTAAGGCCTCATAAACCGCCTGAGCGTATGAGAGGATAGTTCTTGTCTCACCCTTAGCTACAACCCAACAGTCGCTAACACCAGCAAGCTCAAGTATCGTTTTTGCGGTGTCCCCGGCTACTATTCCCAAACCCTTTGGTCCAGGTAGTATCTTAACCCTAACGCTCCCCGATTTTCCTTCTGTTGCTACAGCTAACGAATGGGGGGTATTACAGGTGCACTCCCAGCTTCCACATCCCCTTCTAACAGGAGTTATGTTCAAAAGAGCCTTATTTAAAGCCTTTTCTATAGCCCTGTGTACCTGTCTTGCCTTACTTGATCCAACTCCCACCCATCCATTCCTATTTCCAACAACAACGACTGCTCTGAACCTTGACTTTTCTCCAGCATCCGTTTGTTTTTGAACAAGTCTTATCTCCAGGACCTCATACTCTAAGTCAGGAAGCAGTAGTTTTACCACCTCGGACTCCTGAACAACAAATCCGTTTAAAATCACGTCTAGCATCGATGTTATCCTCCCTTCAACCACCATCTTTCCTAACTTCGTTTTAGGAGTCCAGTCCTCAGGTGGAGGGGGAACTTTACTCGGCATTTGACATACCCTCCCTTAATATGACTTCCCTAATTTCATCGAACTTCTTTGGAAGCTCCAATGGATCAAGCCCCTCCTTAATGTACTGAGAGAACCTCTTCTTATAGGTTTCCTCATCATTTTCTCTCAAGATTTTAGCGTAATTGGCTATGTGTTCCCCCCTTATCCTGCTCCAATCGACCTTGGCTTCCTCACCAATGGGCACCTCCACTCCAGCGTCATTTATGCCTTGAGCAACAGCAAAGGGTATTGATGCCTTTTTAGACCAAGCTACCCCCAGATTCAGAATAGCTTTCTTTATTCCAGCTTTTTTTGCCCTAAATCCAGCTAAAAGACCAATTAAATAAGCTGCAGGGAGATTTTTAACGGAGATTAGTCCAAACCTTTTTTTCAATTCCTTGGAATTAGCTGAAGCTATGGTCACATCTCCCTTTGGTTTAGGATCAACGAAACTAACATAAATATACCTTAAGGAGCGAATCACGTTCACTATCGGCAATCCAGACATTATAAGCTTTTTTCTTAATCTATAATTCGTTCTAGCTTCTCTTCTTCTTCTAAAAGCCAGCCTTCCCACTAAAGCTCCCCCTTCACCACATGGGCTTTTATATACTCCAGTAAGTGAGCTTTACTTCTGAACATTCCTCCCTTAACTAGCATGTAAAGCCTTCTGTACTGGGTCTTAGATAGCTTTCCCTCATCCCTTAGCTTCCTGAGAAGCTTTCTTTGAGCCCTTACTCTCATCATCCACTTCTCCTTCTTTGATATTATGGCCGTTTTCTTTCCCTTTCTACTTCCAGGTCCTCGTCTTTTTCTTTTTTCACGAATAGCTTGTCCTTTAACGGGAAGAATCTTTATGATTCCCTTTTTAATTAACGATCTAGCATCTCTTCTGGTTTCTATCGCTTCAAGCTCCTCTAATGCTGTAGGATCAAACCATATCCTATCAACTCCAACTCCTAACATTCTCGCTACCATTCTTTTCTTCAAGTTCAAGTTTATCATTAAACCACCTTATTTAGGACCCTTATCCCTAATTCCTCAGCCTTCTTGATGATCTCTAATCTCTTCTTTTTTCCAACAGCATGAGCTATCCTAATAGCCTCCTTGTCAGGATCTATCTCATCTAGCTGTGATGGATTATAAACCAAAACCTCCCTGAATCCAGATGGATGCAAACCTCTGACCAGTTTCGGGGAGCCATAACCTATATCTGGACATTTTGGCCACCCCTTTCTCTTAAGCCTCATCTTGCTGTCTATTCCTCTAGGTCTCCTCCAATTTTCCTTAATCCTAATATATCTCCAACTTTCCTGCCTAACGAAATCAGGTTCTCTCTTTTTTCTCTCCTTCCTTATTTTCAGGAGTCTCTTCTCTTCCTCGGTTAGCTTCGGCTTTTTAACCAACCTCCATCCCTACCTCCTTTGAGTACAAATATATTCCATCTTGGAAGACCCTTGGGTCCTTCTCCTTGATCCTGCATGCAGCCATTATGTTCGCAACGGTCAGCCCTACATCCTCCTTTGATATCCCGTATACTATCACATCATCCTTTTGCACCTTGACCTTGGTATCTCCAACTATTTTGGCTTTTCTTACCCCCCTCTCCCCGAGGAAGTTCTTTATGAGGACCGTTTTCCCGTTCACCTCTACTGTTATTGGGAAGTGACGATAGTATATCTTCATCCTGTAAGTGAATCCTTTTGAGACTCCTATAAACAAGTTCTCAAGGATGCATTTTATCGTGTTAATTAAAGCATATCCCTTCTTTCCCTTCCAGTAAATGGCATAGGAGATCTTGCTGGGCTCTAACTTAAATTCAACGGGCACTTTAGAGAAATTCTTCCTAACAGTTCCTAATGGCCCGCTTACCACTAGAACATTATCTCCTTCTAGAGCTACTTTAATCCCCTCCGGAACTTCAACTTCTCCATAATGAACTTTTCTCTTAGTTATCCTTTCCTCAGCTTTCTCCTTAGTCTTAATAGACATACCCGATGAGAACACCTCCAACATGCTTTTTAAGGCACTCTTTATGGGTCATAACTCCCTTTGAGGTAGATATTATGACTATCCCGACATCCTTGGCTGGCAAACACTTCTCGGCCCACTCAACTATCTCATTAACCTTAACTGGGAACCTAGGCCTGATGCTTTTACTCCTTGTTATTCTCCCGAGTAACTGAACCCTAAACTTTCCTCCTCTGCCATCGTCGATGTACTCAAACTCGCCTATATATCCCTCCCTTTGGAGAACCTTAAGGATGTTCTCAGCTAACTTTGAGAAGGGCTTTATTATACACTCCCTTTTCCCAACCATCTCAGCGTTTTGAAGGGTTGAAAAAAGGTCTGAAATTATGTCCGGCATGCCTATCCCTAATATTAACTGTATTTCCTAAATCCGAGCTTATAAGCTAGTTCCCTGAAGCATCTCCTGCAGAGCATAAGGTTGTGGGCTTGGATCACAGCTACATGAGTTCCGCACCTAATACATCTTCTGCTGCCCTTTCCGTATTTTCTTAGCTTAGGCTTATTCTTAGCCATTTTAGACTATCTCCACACCAAATTTCTCCTTCATGAATTCAATAGCCTCCTCCCTTGATATTAAGGCTCTCTTGCCCACTTTCGATCGTCGGTATTTCCTCCTTTTAACTCTATATCCTGGCCTCTCTAGGGAGACTATAACATCCATACCGAAAATTCCTATTTTTGGGTCATATTTTGTTCCTGGAATGTCTAAATGCTCTTTTATCCCGAAAGCAAAATTTCCGTTTCTATCAAAGCTAGAGGACTTCAATCTGAAATTAACAGCCTCTAAAGCTTTCTTTAGAAATTCCTCCGCCTCCTTTTTCCTTAAGGTGACCATGCATGATATGGGGGATCCCCTGCTTATTCCGAAGTTTTTAATCGTTTTTTTGGCCTTTTTTATTACGGGCTTCCTATTAGTTAGGTTTTTAAGCAAGATAACAGCTTTTTGCAATCGCTCCCAGTTATTTCCAACGCATATATGAACTATAACCTTCTCTATCCTTATGCTTAACATGGGATTTTTTCTTTCCTCTTTTTCAGTGGTTTTTATTCCTACCTCACTCATTTTAAGCACCGGGTATCGTTATAATAGGTTGCTCCCTTCCTATCGGGAAAACATAATCTTTTATTGTTTGAACTACAGTTCCATCCTTTAACTCTAAATGAACTATTTTAGGCCTTAACTTATCGGGATGGGTTATATCGTTAATTTTACCAACAGTACCAGCTCTTTTTCCTCCAGTAATTATGGCGGTTACTCCTTTTTCAAGAGGTAAATGATCTAAAACCTTTTTCTTCTCCAAGTCGAGGACCAAAGTATCTCCAGGCTTAATTTTACAGCCTCTCTCCACATCGTTCTCAAGGAGGTTTCTTCCATCATGGAGAGTGAATTGCAGGATTCCACCCTTGATCATCTTTTTAACCTTAACCCTGCAGGGCTTAATTTTGCTTTCTTCCTTTCTTATTTCAAACGGAAATACCCTCTTTTTAGGAGTTGGAAGCATTCTATAGAATCTTTTTTCAGGAACTAGTTCAATAATATCCATTAATCCTACTGGAAACCTATAATCTTTTATTATCTTCCCATCCACCCTTACATAGCCGTTATTTAGGATATACTTGACCTCTCTGATATTCGATGCTCTTGCTAGGACCTCCCTCAAAATTATGGCTATCGGAAGTGACTCGTCTATTGGATGGGGGCCAGGACTAGGCTGAATAGTCCACTTGAATTCCTTTCTATGGATGGGATAAAAAGCAGGAGCTTTCGACCTTTTTCTCTTCCTTCCGGTCATGTCGCTCCCCTAGCCTTAGCTAACTCCTCCAACTTCTTCTTTCTCCACTCATCATTCAAATCCAGCTCCGTTATCATCAAGTTCGAGTAGTGGATGGGTATATGAACGGTCTCTCCGCTCTGTTTCTCCCTCGTTATCCCCTCTATGTAAACAACATATTTCTTCCTGTTTACTCTTATCACCTTGCCCTCTGCTCCTTTAGCATCGCCCCTCATTACCCTAACCTTGTCCCCCTTCCTTATTGGGAACGATCTTATTCCGTATTTCTCCCTTAGCTCCCTCGATAAATGAACGCTCATTATCTTGCCTTTTCTATGGAGGGGGGCATTAAATAAAAGTTTTCTTTGTTTGGATGGTTTTTTACTAATTCTTCTGCTCATTAAATCACCTAATAAATCAGAGTTGCCATATTCGCTATACGGGGCCAGAGATCAGCTACTTCTAGGGCTATTGGTCCCTTTATCTCAGTGCCAAGCGGTTGACCCTCCGACGTTATCAACACAGCAGCGTTATCCTCAAACATGACCCTCTCTCCTGATGGCCTTCTTATCGGCGCTCTTTGTCTGACTAAAACAGCGTCTAAAACTTGTTTTCTTAACTTAAAGGGGCCTTTATAAACGGTTACCTTTATATGGTCTCCAACGCAAGCAGCTGGTATCCTTCTAAGCCTGGTTTTCACCCCGACTACTTGAACTACCCGGAGCTTTTTAGCTCCAGTGTTATC
>CAYLIY010000003.1:13151-21696 GCA_964384015.1 uncultured Nitrososphaeria archaeon
GTGTTATCCGCGCAGTTTATAATGGCCTCTACGGGTACTCCTCTAGTAATTCTTCTTCTCTTATGAATTGATACAGTTGGTCCTCTTGCTCTAGTTTTTGGTGACATTTCACTTTTTCCTCGCTAAAACGACGAATGATACGGTCTTGGATATGGGCCTACACTCCCCAGCTATTACAATATCCCCCTCCCTTATATCTAAACATGGAGGGACGTGGACAGATATTCTTGAGCGCCTTCTTTCATACCTCTTATACTTCCTCACGTAGTGAAAGTACTCCCTTTCGAGCACAGCTGTTTTATCCATTTTAAATGAAACTATCCTTCCTTCGATCAATATTCCCCTAACCCTGAGGTTTCCATGAAATGGACAGTTTTTATCATTACATATTCTGCTGGGCGTTGGAACATCCAGCCCTATGTTCTTAACCCTCTTCCTGCTCATCTTCCGGTGATCCTCCTCTCTATCCTGCCGATTAGCTCAACACCGTCTACTAGATATTTCCTGCCATTTATCTCAAACTCAAATACACATACTTTCTTCGGTATCTTCACCATTTTCCCATCATCCTTCCTCACGATGAGCATATTCCTTGTTTCATCAATCACCAATCCACTTATTCCCTCGAGATTTAGGTTAGACGCGTGTTTAACCTTAACCTTTAATCCTAAAAGACATATTCTCCTTATTTTAAGCTTTTTCATAGTTTGATCCCCCTCTCCCTTAATATTGTTAGTATTCTTGCTCTCTGTTTCTTGAGATATCTTATTCTAGCTGGATTTTCAGGAACGCCGCCGGATCTCACCATAGATATGAGCTTCATAAGTTCCATGTTTATATCGTTCAGCTCTTTAATCAACTCATTTAAACTACTTTTTCTCAACCTTTCCAGCTTCCTCTGTGCCAACCTCCTCAACCTCCATCTTCTTCTTAGTCTTTTTCTCCTTAATGGCCCTCTCCATTTCGAGGTATTCCTCATATTCTGGCGAAGGAGGCATTATAAGCACCTTTATGCCTATTATCCCTTGTTTCATTAGAACTGTTGTTTTGGCTTTTTTGACGAGCCTTTCAGCTATTTCTCCACTTTTAAGCAATATCCCCTCCCTGAACTTCTCATATCTGGATCTTTGGGTTCTGAGCTTCCCGCTTATGACTATCTCCGCCCCTATTGCCCCAGCCTCCATTATTGACCTGAGGACCCAAAATCCAACCCTTCTATATCTATACCCTCTAGCTATAGCTCTTGCCACCTGCCATGCCATTATCCTTGGATCAAACTCAGGAACTTGAACCTCCACAACCGATATTATTGGATTAGGATAGCCAAATTCCTCCTCTATTATCTTGCTTAACTCCTTTATCCGGGACCCCCTCCTACCTATTATCAGCCCAGGCCTTAAAGCGCTTATCGTTATTCTTGTTCCAAGTGGCGTTTTAACAACCTCACATGAGCTATATCCAGCCGATTGTAATTCTTTTCCTAAATACTCATCTAAAAGGGCTTTTTTAAGCTCCTTTTGTATAAAGAACTCAGGTTTTGGCATTACTCTTCCCTCGCTATCATTTCTATGTGGACGAGGGTATCAAAATAAGGAGTGGATCTTCCAAATGCTCTTGGAATGTATTTTTTGACCTTTCTTCCACATAAGGTAGCAGCATGAATTATCCTTAGCCTTGACGGATCTAATCCCTTATTTATCGCATTATTTTCAAGGTTATCCAAGAGCTTTAACATGTACTTAGCGACCTTGACTGGATATCTCCCGATTTTCCATCCTTGTAGCTCCCTTCTATGTCCAATATGCTTGACGCTCCTCTTAAACGGGACCGGTCTTTTCATTTCGACGACCTCCTCCAGGTATCTCCTGGCTTTATCCAAAGTCATTCCCTTTATCTCTCTGCACACCTCAACGGCCGCTTTTGGTGATATGGAAACCTCCCTTAAGCTAGCTTTGGCTATTCTTTCTTCTTCCTCCGGCCTCACCCTGTATGAATACTCCCAGTGGGGCAAGCTTTCACCGCTCACATCTTAGGGTTGCTACTAAGCGATTTTAGGTTAAGTTGTTTATAAATGATGGAGTGATAAAGAATGAAGGTTCTCCATGATTTAAACCTAAGATTGAAGGTTGGGAGCATTTATGGCTTTTATTTAACCAACCACCGACAAATTTTGGTGATCCAATGAGCATTAAGTTCAAGAGCTGGAGGGAGATAGCTGGCTTCATAGATCATACTTTGCTGTCAATGGATGCTACGAGACAGGATATAATTAAGCTGTGCGACGAAGCAGCAACCGAGGGCTTTCATGCTGTATGTGTAAACCCCTTTCATGTTAGAACGGCTGCTGAAAGGCTGAAGGGCACGGGAGTAAAGATCGTATCCGTTGTGAGCTTTCCCCTGGGACAGACATTCAAGGATATTAAAGTAAAAGAAGCTGCTCTGAGCGTTAAAGAAGGAGCAGACGAGCTCGATGTCGTCTCAAACATATCCTTTGTGAAAGAGGGAAGATATGATTTGTTTAAGGAAGAGATCGAGGGGATAGTGAGGGAAGTAAGAAGGATCAAATCCGATATTGTGGTTAAGGTAATAATAGAAATGGGCTATTTAACGGAGGAGGAGAGAAAAAAAGCTGCTATCACAGCTGTGGAGGCAGGGGCTGACTTCATTAAGACCTGTACTGGAAAGGGGCCAAGGGGGGTCACAATAGAGGATGTTAAGCTTCTAAGGGGGATATTACCTAAGAAAATTGGGATTAAAGCAGCAGGAGGAATAAGGAGTTTAAGTTTCATGATAGATTTGATAAGATCTGGAGCTAATAGAATAGGCACAAGCTCGGCTATGAAAATAATAGCTGAGGCGAAAAACATTTTCCCTGACGGCGTATGAAGTTATTCCCCGTATTTGAGGTTGCTATTCCAGATAGCTTCACCTCGAACTATAAAAATCTCCTCCAAAGATCTTTAGCGGTTGGATTCTTAGCTAGGGCATTCGCCATTTTCCAGGTGGAGGACGTATACATCTATAGGGAGGACCCCGAAAGGCCAAATATGGACATATCAAGGCAGATAAAGGCCATCTTAGAGTACTTAGAGGCGCCCCAGTACCTAAAAAAGGTGCTATTTAAGAAAAGGAGGGTTCTGAGATATGTGGGTATGCTTCCTCCCTTAAAAGCTCCTCATCATAAATCTTGGAAGCCCCTAAATGAAATAAGAAGTGGTGAGCTTAGGGAGGGAGTTGTTCTTAGGTCAGATAAAGATCGTTCCTTTGTCTATGTGGGCTTAGATACTGATATTGAGGTAGTTGGGAGGTATCCTATCGGCAAAAGGCTTACTGTCAGGATAACTAAGGTCAGGGATCGGAGAGTGTACGGAGAGGTAGTTAAAAGGCAGGAATTGAAAGTCTTCTGGGGATATAGAGTTAAGGAGTTGAAAGGCGGGTTAGAGGATTTGTTAAGGAAGAAAATGGATTGCTTAAAAATTTTAACCTCTAGAAAAGGCAAGCCGATAAGCTCAGAGCTTAATAAATTGAGAAAATCCATAAAAGAGACAAAAAGGGTTTTAATAGTTTTTGGAGGACCCTATAAGGGAATATTTGAGATACTTGGCTATAAAAATGCCCATTTGCTTGGGGATTTTATTTTAAACACAATACCATTTCAAGCCACAGAGACCGTCAGAACCGAGGAGGCAGTTTACATAACCTTAGGGATTTTGAATTTAATTAGAGTTCTTTGATCCTCGATTAGGCAGGGAGATGGCGCTTAACAATCAACGTTAAGTAAACCTTAATAAACAAGCAAAACAGTTGATTGTAAGGTGATTGGGAAGGCTTAATGGGCGCGAGGAAAAAACATGCGCCTAAGCGTGGGTCACTTGCATTTTTGCCTAAGAAGAGGGCAAAATCGATAGTCCCAACTATAAAAACCTGGCCAGAGCTAGAGGTGAATAGACCAGTTTTATTAGGTTTTGCTGGCTATAAAGCCGGAATGACGGGGGTTGTCTATATTGAGAATAATCCTAATTCCCCAGACTATGGCAAGGAGATTTATACGGCCGCGACTGTTGTGGAAACCCCGCCAATATTCGTGCTCGGGATCGTGGCCTATCATGTCCTCGAGGAGAAAAATGCCCTTGGAACCTTTTGTACAGCCTATGCAAAGGATGTTCCTGATTTCATTAAAAGAAGGATAGTAACCATATCAACCAAGACCTCAGAGGAAAATCTCAAGAGAATTGAGGAAAACCTCGATGAGGTAGTTAAGTTCAGGATCTTAGCAGCCATGCAGCCACATCTCGCTGGTATTCATAAAAAGACTCCCGAGGTTTTTGAGCTGGAGATAGGTGGAAAAGTCTCCATAGAGGAGAAATTTGAATATGCTAAGTCGATTCTCGGAAAAACCGTTAAAGTTTCTGAGGTTTTTAAGCCAGGCGATCTAATAGACGTGATAGCTGTAACTAAGGGGAAGGGCTTTCAAGGCCCAGTTAAGCGTTGGGGAATTAAGACCTTGCCTCCAAAATCCAGGAAATGTAAGAGGAAGCCTGGCGCATTGGGTCCCTGGACGCCATCCGCCGTTATGTATACAGTGCCAGGAGCTGGACAACTAGGCTTCCATAGAAGAACGATTTATAGAATAAAGATCCTGGATGTTAAAACGGTGGAGGATAAAAAGGCTGTTTTGAACGTGCCATTTCATAAATACGGAGTTCTTAAGAACTCGTATCTAATATTAATGGGATCCGTTCCAGGCCCAGCTAAGAGGATAATTTTAATGAGGCATACTATAAGACCAATAAAGGTAGCTACTCCTCCACCAGAAATAATTTATGTGCAAAGGGGGGTCTAAATGAAGGTTCCCATTTTCGGGGTTAACGGGGAAAGGAGAGGGGAAATAGAACTACCGACATTTTTTAACCTAGACCCTAGGGAGGATTTGATAAGAAGAGCATTCGTTCACATTCAATCTCATAGCTTCCAGCCAAAAGGGAGAAGTCCAAACGCTGGAGACAAACCTGGGGCTGAATATTTCGGTACAGGGCTAGGGTTGGCTAGAGTTCCCAGGATTAAACATCCCCCACTTAGGGGGCGGGCAGCTATAGCGCCTATGACTAGAGGAGGTAGAAGACCTCACGTAACCCCTCCTGAGAAGAAAATTCACAAGAAGATAAACAAAAAGGAGAGATTGCTTGCATTGGCCCACGCAATCGCCGCCTCAGCTAATAGGGAGATAGTTTCAAAGAGGGGACATAAAGTGGAGGAGGTCCCTCATATTCCCCTCATAGTATCAGATGAGCTTGAGGAGATATCCAAAACAAGGGAGCTCAGGAAGGTCCTAGAGAGGCTAGGGCTATCCAAGGAGCTAGAAAGGGTTAGGAGCGGAGTAAAAATCGTTGGCGGGAAAGCCTCATGGAGAGGGAGGAGAAAAAAAATCAGGAAGGGACCTCTGATTGTCTATGGGGTAAACGGGAATATAACATATGCCGCTAGGAACATGTTAGGGGTGGATGTAGTAAGCGCCAAGGATCTATCTATTCATCATCTGGCTCCGGGTGGTCATATGGGAAGACTCGTTCTATGGACTCCCTCAGCCATTAAGATCCTAGAGGAAAGGCTCAAGGGCAAGATAAAGGTGATAGCCGGTGTTAAGTGACGCAGCCAGTCTCTTCCATAGGGTGATAAAATATCCGCTAATGACTGAGAAGGCTTTAACCGAACTTGAGCTGAAGGGGAAATTAACATTTATAGTGGATTTAAACGCCAATAAGAAAATGATCAAGGACGCTGTTGAGAAGTATTTTAGGGTAAAAGTTGTTAAGGTGAATACCTTGATAACTCCTGAGGGTTTAAAAAAGGCAATTGTCACGTTTAAAAACGTGGATGAGGCGAGAAAAGTAGCTATATCCCTTGGCATATTGTAGGTGTTTTAACATGGGTAAAAGGATACTTGCTCAACGAAAGGGCAGGGGGAGTATTTTCAAGGCTTTGACCCATAGATGTGTTGCCCCATCTTTTATACCAGCCTTTGACAGGCCCACAAGGGCGAAAGTAGTTGATTTAATTCACAATCCCGGAAGAGGCACTCCAATAGCCAAGCTTGTTACAGAGGAAGGAAAGGTCTTCTACTTAAATGCTGTTGAGGGCATTTATATCGGCCAAACCATCAATATAATGGAAGCGGATAAGATATCAGTTGGTGACATCCTTCCTTTGAGTAAAATCCCCCCGGGAACAGTGGTATGTCACATTGAACGAACGCCTGGTGATGGGGGAAAGTTTGCCAGAGCATCAGGTGCTTATGCCACTATTATAGGTAGTAGTGAGAGAGGCGTTGATGTAAAGCTTCCCTCAGGAAAGACCATTACTTTACATCCAGAATGTAGAGCTGTCATCGGAGTAATAAGCGCCGGAGGAAGGGTTGAGAAGCCATTCCTTAAGGCTGGTAAGGCCTATTATTGGTATAAGTCTAAATCTGGGAAGAGATGGCCAATAGTTAGAGGAGTTGCCATGAACCCAGTGTCCCATCCATTTGGAGGGGGGAGTCATCAACATGTAGGGAAGCCAAAGACCGTCTCAAGGCATGCTCCGCCTGGCAAAAAAGTTGGCTCCTTTGGAGCAAAAAAGACTGGAAAGAGAAAGTAGTTAAAAAATAAAAGAGGGAGAGCTTACCCAATCGCTAACTCAACGTCGCTTACTTTAACTGTTTTTCTTCCGGCGTGACCAGCAAAGTCCACAGCTTTCTTAGCTACCTCAATAGCTTTCTTCTCTAGGTAATCCCTTAGGGCCTTAACCGCTTCTTCACTTACCCTTGCAGCACCAGCCTTTTTAATGAGTCTCTCAACAGGTGCTAGTGGTATCTCGGCCATACCCAATCACATCCACTCTATACTCCAATTGAAAGCATGTTTATTTTTATTTATAAAGATTTGCAATTATGCTATTCGATACTCCTCCTAGTGGCGATATGGTAGATAGATCAAAGAGATGTAGGTCAGTTGTCACATGATTCATAGTATAATGTTCAAATAAGAGGTTGCAAGATTCCACCTCATCAACTGTACGTTTGATTTAAATTTTATGCGAATCTATCAATAGTTAAAAGTTAAACCACTATAAACTTAACAATTATCTAACCAAGCTCCTTTGAAGTTTTGCCAGAGAGACGGTCCTCATAAAAATGTTGTGTATCGTATAACCCTGTAACTAAGCAAAAGCTGTGTTATGTCATTGACTCTTAAATTCTGAAAGAGGATAATCCTATTCAAATGCCCTTAATCATAAAGTGCTCAAAGTGTAAGCACCTTATCTTCTATACAGATAGCCTAGAAGGACTGGAAAACCTTAAGCAAATCTTTAAAAGCGTTAAAAGATGTCCAAGTTGTGGAAAGGAGATAAAAGGAGACATAAGCGTGGAGAACATTAAGGTAAGTCCTCTTGTTGGTCCAGACGAGGAACTATCTGCTGAATCTGTTTTGGCCTTAAATAAAAGTTTATAATTTGGGAGCAAGATAGTCTGACTTGACATGACCAGAAAATTCATGTATAGGGGATATACTCTAGAGGAGCTAAAATCGATGAGTATGGAGGAGTTCGCTAAATTACTGACAGCTAGGGAAAGGAGGCATATACTTAGGGGATTAACCGACACTGAGAGGAAGTTGCTTAAGAAAATCAGGAAGGCCATAAGAACTGGGCAAAAGAAGCCGATAAAAACTCATGCAAGGGAAGCGATAATCTTGCCTGAAATGGTTGGACTGACGATATATGTCCATAACGGTAAGGAGTTTGTTCCCGTTGAAATAAAGCCAGAGATGATAGGCAGAAGGCTTGGAGAGTTTGTGCCCACGAACAAACCTGTTAAACATGGAATGCCTGGGGTAGGAGCAACAAGGAGCTCACTTTACGTTCCGCTCAAGTAACACATGATTAAGTTAAATGCTCAAGCGTTTTTCTAAAAAGTCCTTAAAACTCATAACATTATTGTTTTAGGTGGGTTAAACGTGAGGAACATAAGGAAATATCTCCTTCTTATCTATCTCCTTTTCATTACCCCTTTTATGCTCATATACTCAGCTCATGGAGCTGAACTCTTTAAAGTGGAGGATTTTAAGATGATCGTTTACAGAGATGGCTTTGTCCATATTAGGGAGGAGTTACTAGTTAACGAAACAGCTCCTTCAATAAATATTAGCCTTTTGACATCAAGTCCTGAGGAGAGTTTCTTAACAATAATCGGGGATGGAGAGCTTCTTGATTACGATTTTGTTAATGGAAGCCTAATAATATATACCTTAGGAGTTACAAACGTCGTCATTGAGTACGATTCCCCAGAACTGACGAGTAAGGAAGGAGAGCTTTGGACCATTAAGTTCTCATTACCTCATGCTTCCACGCTAATACTGCCTAAGAACTCATCAGTGATCTATATCAATGAAGTTCCCGAGGAGATAACGTCAGCTAATGGCAAAACTATTTTAAAGCTTGGGCCTGGGAACTGGGAGATAAGCTATGTGTTGGTAACTCCTCCATCTCCGCTGAGCCCCGCTCCTTT
>CAYLIY010000004.1:0-5797 GCA_964384015.1 uncultured Nitrososphaeria archaeon
TTAACTCAGAACTATTTGATAATGTTGATCATCTATTCGATAATCACCTGTCTCCCCGTGAGCATATTCATAAGTTTCATAATTTACGGCCTGTTATCTGAAACTGAGATAAGAAAGTTAACGGCAAGGCGGTCAATAGCGTATGGAATATCGAGCATCTTGGGATCAGTTCTAGCTGTTTTCTTGGTTGCGATTATGCCGCCTAACTTAAAATTTTTCTACATTTTCCTACTTGGCTCCTCCATTGGCTTTATATCAACTTTAATCATGTCTTTCCTGGACCTGTCCCCACTAGAGGGAGCAAAGATCAAGGTAGGTGTAGAGCAGCCAGAGAGGATATTCTCATCATCGATTTTCCTCCTATGCATACTACTCTCGGGCAACTTCTTGGGCATGATATGGATACCATATGTAATGACTCAACTAGGCGGATCCGATACCCTCGCGACGATGATAAATTTAGTTGGCACACTGGCAAGCGTCATAGCAGCGTTTTTCTGGGGAGGGAGAAAATTCAAACAACTGCGCCTAAGCCTCTTTTTCGATTTCTTCGTTCCGATTATCGCATTACTTACCACATTACCGATTTTACATATTCCGATATTTGCGTATTACTCCTTTATATATACCGGAACTAACTTCTTGGGAAGCTTTCTATTAGCCAGATACAAAAAATGGCTAGGTCCCACTAGATCAAGCGCATTGATGATCGGAATAAATGGCTTAGCCCAGCTGATAGCAGCTCAAGCTGGAATTATCGTCGGAAATGACTACACGATAGTCTTCCTGATGGTTGTTATTATAAAGGTCATATCGATGATCTTCGTTCTCATAACAATTCCAGAAACAGCAATTATACCCGAGGATATTGCTAGAATCTACTCGCGCACCCTATATAGCAATAGCCTGATGGGGTACTACACAGCGGTTGAGGTATCTAAAGAGGCTTTGTGGATGACTCTCCGTCTCTTAGCTCTATCCTTAGTAATCATGATTCTATATGTGATTTATCGAATGTTAACGCTCATTCTCCTCCAATAAACTTTAATTTTAACTTTCATCTCTATTGGATAGTCATGAATCAGGAACAATTCCTCGAGATGCTCAGAGAAGCCTTTGGAAGGTTAGCTCAGGAAGTAGTCGCGTTTATGCCTAAGATCTTCATATCCGTTATAATCTTCGTGATAGCTTTTCTCATAATTCGTCTATTAAATCCGCCTCTCAAGAAATTGCTCAAGTTTACAAAACTGAACGAGATGTTCAAACGCTTTGTTGGAATTTCCCTTCCATTCTCCTTAGATAGCCTAATAATCTTCTTAGCGAATTTAGGAATATTTCTAATCGCTCTTTTAGCTATAGCCAATCTGTTCCTTGGCCCTCAACAGATGGAGCTTGTGACCGAAACAATGGCCTACGTGGCTAGGTTAATAAGCATAATAGCGATAGTTTTCATAGCTCTTACAGCGTTTGGAGTTGCTGTAGAGAGAATAGGCATAGAGACGAAACTTAGAGGCTATATGTTGTTCATAATTCTTCTACTTCTTCTAACAATGCTTGTAGACATAACAGCTCTTACAGATCCGGCCAAAAGGGCCTTAATGGAGGGGCTATCTATAGGTATCGGCTTATCTGTTGGGGCATTTGCTCTTTGGTTCTTCTTTCATGAGTACATCGACAAAATGCTAAAGAAGTAGGGCTTTAATTAGTTTAAAGTCCTTTTGGCTCTATTTGCTATTAAATGGGCCTGCCTTAGGGGCTCTATATGTCCGTTTTTAACGTACTTTAAGGCGTATTCTAAGCTAGAATTGAGAGAGACTCCATGTCCTGGGCTGATATATAACTTCTTTTTCCCGATTTGAACCTCAAAGCCAACGATTTCATCATCAAGAAATATTGCTTTTCTTCCATTTATTTTCCTGATCGTTCCGCAAAGAAGGGATTTAGCGACCCCTATCGTTGGCATGTTGAGCACAACCCCTATATGAGATGCCTCTCCTGCTTTTAGGGGGTGAAGAATACCATTTGCATCGACTAACAGTAAATCTGGAACGATTCTAAGAGATTTGACTGCCTTCATCATTACTGGAGCCTCTCTGAAGGCTAGAAAAGTAGGTATATAGGGAACTTTGATGGCCATCTTAACGACCTTATACTCACATAACTCAAAATTAGGATAATTTAAAACGACAGCCGCACCTATCATCTTTTCCTTAGAAAACGCTACATCTACTCCCCCTACGAATTTCACTGGTTTTTTAAATAAGTCCTTAAGGATTATCTTGCTTGCTATAATCTTCTGGGCTTTTCTAGCCCTTTTCAAGTTTATTTTTATCAAAACTTACTTTTTACCCCTTATTGTCTCCACTATTCTCTTAAAAATTTCAAAATTCACCTTTTGGACTCTTCCTGATTGAAGAAGGGCTAAGATGTAGTTCTCGATTCTATCGGCCATCTCCGGATTGACCAATCTAATATTTGCCAATCTGCTCCTAACATCTGGTGTCACGTATCTAAGGAAAATAGCTTTTTTTATGGCCTCTGCCTCTGCTGCTCTTTGCATTTCGGCCATTTGTTCTTCAAGAGCTTTTCTAGCTTGTTGTTCAGCTATCCACTTCCTTAGCTTTTCCATTTTAAGCCTTTCAAGCTCCTCCTCATCCGAGTTATACATCGAGGACACCAGTAACAATAATATTTTAGGTCTCCTCTCCTTAAGTGTTTAGGAATGAGCGAGAAACTTCCCCCTATTATCAAGTTTGATTGTCTGCCCTGTACGATTTTCACGGCTTTAAAGTTCATAAGGCTCTCCACGGAGAGCGAATCAGAGCGTTTAAGAGTATTTAAGAAAGTATTGTCGCTTGTCTTGAGGGATTTCGATAAATATGATGTTCCAGCTAAGCTAGCTAACGTTATATTTAACCTGATTAAAAGTGAAACAGGAGTTGATGACCCTCTTAAGGATAAAAGGAGGGAGATAAATGAGAGATCATTAACGATCATGAGGAGGATTAGAAACCATGTAAGATCGGCCAAGGATTCGAATAGTAGGCTTAAAAGAGCAATTACCGCCGCACTGATAGGGAATCTCATAGATTTTGGGATAGCTGATCATAGATTTGATTTAAATGAACTCTACAGGATCTACATTGAGAATTTAGAGAAAGGATTTGCCATAAATGATCTAAATCAATTGTTAAAATTCCTTAATAGCTCAAAGAGAGTGGTCATCATAGGCGATAACGTAGGGGAAATAGCCTTAGATAAAATACTTGTTGAGTGCTTGAAGGATCAAGGCCTGGAGGTAACGTTTGTCGTCAGGGGAGGGCCAATAACCGGGGACGCTACTATAGAGGACGCTAAACAGGTTGGTTTGGATAAGGTAGCCAGAGTTATAACGACAGGACTGTGCGAGTTAGGCGTAGATTTTAAAAGAGCCTCAACTGAGTTTAAGGAGTCCTGCCTTAAATCTGACCTCATATTGGCGAAGGGTCAATCAAATTTTGAAACGCTAATATCTCAACGGGATATTATTAGGAGGATAGGCAAGCCCCTTTTCTTTGTGTTTAAGGTTAAATGCCCGGTTATAGCCAACTATCTCAATGTAAAGGTGGGAGATAACATTATTAAGCTCCTAAAATGACCTAAAATGCTGTACAAAGTTATTAAATGTCCTGAATGTGGATGGATCCAGGTAACTCGTGCCAAAAGACCTAAATGTATGAGGTGCGGATATCATGGCAAGGACTTCACGGTATATGCTGAGTTTCACGAGGGCTGGAAAGCCACGGCCTTCATACAGAAGCTAAAGGAGCGTTTAGAGAGAGGAAAAGGAGGCTGGCTAGATAAATGATAATAAGCCGCCTTTTTCCCTCTCTTTAGATTTTAACACATCTTTGATTTTCTCAAAATCAGATGTTAGCGTAGCCTTTAATCCAGGGTTATACAGAGCTGCTGCTGGATGATAAGTCGGAAGCACCTTTACTTTCAAACCCAATATCTCCCCCTCAAAAACCTTTCCTCTAACCCTAGTTATTCCTGATACTTTAAGTCCCAGTTTTCCTAATACGTATTTTGCCGAATGTCTTCCTAAGGTCACTATGAGCCTTGGCTTTATTATCCTGATCTGCCTATCAAGGTACGGCGTACATGCTTTGACCTCATCAACCATCGGATCTCTGTTATTTGGAGGCCTACATTTAAGGACATTAGTTATATAGACTTTCTCCCTCGGAACTCCGAGCACGTTCTGAATAAGGAATGTTAAGAGCTTTCCTGCTGCTCCAACAAAAGGCCTTCCTTGAACATCCTCATTATAACCTGGAGCCTCCCCAATGAACATTATCCGCGAATTAGGGTCTCCTTCTCCAAACACATAATTTCTCTTATTTTTCCATAACCCGCATTTTTTACAGCTTAGAACCTCCTTTTTAACGCTTTCTAAAAGCTCCTTCTTGTTCAAGACGCCAGTATAATATCCTTTAAAACTATATAAATTAACCTGAGGAATCTCGTATTGTTCAGGTATCCATAGCTAATGAGGAAAACAATAAGAGACCTCTTGCTTGAGTATTGGTGGAGAAGGGACAAGGACTTTTCTAAGGTTCGAATTTACTATATACATAGGGGAATTGAAGGAAACATCAAGATTATAGAGGGAAAAGATATCGTAAGGATGGATAAATCCTTTATTTATCTAAAGGACGCCCAAATACCCTTTCACAGGGTTATAAAGATAGTTTATGAGGGAAAGGAGGTATTCAAGAGGAAACTTAAGGTAGGCCCTTAAGTCTTCTCGCTATCACCACTATGGCGCACTCCCCATCCATCCACCACATACATCTATCCTGCATACAAGGCGATGGAACTCTCTCTGTTATTACTCCCCCTCTTATGACCGTCAAAATCGGACAAATCTTAACCATTTTACCACCTATGCTAGGATAACATTCAATCCTTTAAAAGCTATCATGGGCGCGACTAAAAAGTCGACATACCTGACTTTTCCGCCTTGCATTACGTAATTTTTCAGCATATCGGAGAAATACCCTGATATTATGGCGTTTTTGGCGGATCCAATCATTTTCTCCTTTTTGAAGGCATAAACCGTTGGGCTAGTGACAGAAAAAGCTCCTGATGCTGTGTTTGTACTATGAGCCCCCATTATCTCCCTCACTATAATTCCCTCTTTTAACTCCCTCATCATCTCTTCAAGCTCCACCTCTTCACCGATTATTATTTCATTCCTAGGTCCTATCTCCACCCTTCCGCTTAATTCCCTGAAAGCATTTCCTGTACTCTTTACCCCCTCCCTATTGGCTGTATAAGAGTCATACAGATAGTTCTTCAAGATTCCCTTTTCGATTATCACATTCCTCATTGTAGGAACTCCTTCTGCGTCTACAGGGCTACTTAAGATGCCTTCATTAAGGGTGCCATCATCTATTATCGTTAATTTCTCCGATCCAACCTGTAAATCGCGCATGTTACTTAAATACGATTTCCCCTCCTGAACGTTGTAACTGTTTACAGCCTCGACAAAAGCATATCTCATTAAGTTAGAGAAGCCTAATGGATGAAAAATAATGTTTTTTACCCCGCTTTCAAGTTTTAGAGGTCTTAAACCCAGGTTTGAGTACATAACTACATCATCCGCTATCCTCTCAAATTTTAAATCCTTAAGGCTCCTGCTTTGAACAATGTCATATGAGGTGGATGATAAGCCCTCTTTTAAGGCATTAACGAAAAGAACGCACAATCCCGCGGTTGTTTTAAAATAGGCGTTAACCCCTAGTGAATTAAA
>CAYLIY010000004.1:5807-20198 GCA_964384015.1 uncultured Nitrososphaeria archaeon
CCTCATTAAATGTCCTGCAAATGTTTAAATATTCCTCAACGTTCACATTTTCAAACGATTTGTCAAATAGACCGGATATCCTGCTGGGTTTTGCTGGACTTGGTAGGGTTTTAAATTCCCTATCCTCCTCCATGGCTCTGGCTGTTTTTAAGGTTCTATCAACTATTCTCTCTATTTCCCCCCTATTCAAGCTCGTAACGAATCCATAAGCTATTGATTTATCTAGAACCACCCTTAAATTCATTCCGGCGGTAACTGTTCTTTTGGACTCCCTTTTTTTAAAACCATCCCTTCTGTCAACGGCTCTTATGTCAAGGATAATATCCTTAGTACCATAACAATCGGCCTGAGAGGCGCCTAACTCGATAGCTCTTTTAACAGCGAATTTGACAGCATCCGTTAGATCCATCTTCTGCCACCAACAGCCATTTTCTCTATTCTAATGTAAGGTCCACCTGAAGAAACCCTGACGGTTTGCCCCATCTTTCCACAAAATCCCGGCTTCAGAACTATATCCCTTCCCACCCCTGTGACGTTCTTTAGGGTCTCTAAGATAAAGCCTGACATGCTAAAATCCCTTAAAGGTTTACTTATGCATCCATTTTCAATAAGGTATGCTTCTTGAGCTCCAAACTGAAAAACACCATCTGCCGGCGATACCTCTCCACCTCTCCCCCCTTTAGCAAAAATTCCATAACTTACTCCTTCAAGCAACTCCTCTAAACTCATATCTCCCCCTTCAAAGAAGGTGTTAGTCATTCTAACTATAGGTGGATGCTTGTAGTCTTGAGCCCTTGCATTTCCAGTTAATGGGATCCCCAGCTTGAAAGCGGATTCTCTATTACTTAAAAATCCTCTTAAAAAGCCGTTTTGAACTATTATCTTCCTCTGCCCCTTGACTCCCTCATCATCATAACTTATGCTTCCGAACTCGTTCATTAACGTTGCATCATCCACTATCGTAACACGGTCAGAAGCTACTCTCTTCCCGATCTTATCCTTTAAAACGCTTGTTCCCTCCATTACCATGTCAGCCTCCGCAGCATGGCCAAAGGCCTCATGGGCTAACAGTCCCGCAAGATCTCCATCGATCACTACCGTAAATTTGCCTGCTGGCGTTTTCTCAGCTTTAAGCAAACTTAATGCTTTCTCAGCAACCTTCTCGCTTATTTCTTCGTAGTTGAATCTTCTAAGTTTATGAAAACCACCTAAAACCCCAAACTTATCGCTATATGACTGAACAACCCCTGCCTCTGAAGCAAAAGCGGTTATTCGTAAATAGAGCCAAGATTCTTCCATTTTAATCCTTGATCCCTCACTGTTTCCATAGTACTTCTCTTCGTAACAATCAACGTACTTCAGGGTGGTTTTAATGGCTCTGGAGACCTTCCTTGCGGCTTTATCCGCCTCTAAAATGACCCTTATCTTCCCCTCTATCGGAGTGCTTGTCGTTTTTTCATTTTCACTTAATATCACTTCCCTTTTAACTATAGGCGCTTTGGACAGGCTTGATTCACTTATATCCTGACCGGTTGCCAAGGCGCTCTTAATAGCGTAATCAACGCTATCCTTTAAGCTCTTTGGATCAACGTTCGTTGTTGAGGAAAAACCCCAACCATCATCTATTAAGACCCTAACACAGGCTCCATGATCCATTCCTGGAGTTGCTGAAAGGACTTTTCCATTTCTAACCTCTATCCTCGTAGAGTTTGCTACATGAATTCTGACTTCAACGTACTTGCACCCTCTCATGGTTCCATAGTTTACCGTTCTCTCTACTAAATCCTCCACCTTTCCGCACCAACTATGATTGTGCTAGAGCTAAATAAAATGGTTAAATATTGAATTGACCATAAACCTTAAGAAATCTAATCTAGCTTAACATATAGGAGTGATATGAATGGCTGAGAAGCAAATATCGCTCGAGGAATTTAAAAAGATCGTGATGAGAATAGGGACCGTAGTAGAAGCCGAGGAAATCCCTAAATCTAGAACTCTAATAAAAATGAAGGTTGATTTCGGGAATGGGGAGATAAAACAAGCGGTAGCTGGTCTAAAGGGATACTATTCCCCAGATGAGCTTATAGGAAAGCAATTTGTCTTTGTAACAAATTTAAAGCCAGCTAAACTGATGGGAGAGATATCAGAGGTCATGATTCTTGCAGCCGTCGGTGAAGGAGAAGTTGTTTTAATTAAGCCTGAAAGATCTACGAAGAACGGGCTAAGAGTGGAATAATCAGATCAAGGTAAAAGCCGCTGAAACCGCCCCAGTTCTAGCCTCTCTAACGGTATTTCCTCCAGCTATAATTATTACATCTCCATCCTCCGGTTTAAAAATCTCCCTTATTTCCTCTAAAAACCTTTTATACTCCCTAAATTCGCCAGAACCGGGGAAAATAAGCTTATTATCCCTACACACAACAGTTATAGCTCCACATGCCCCCTCTCTAACAGCAACCTCCCTTTGCTCCAATCCTGATGATATTTTATCAGCTTTGCCCTTAATGAGAACTCCTGAGCACGTTCTCCAGACTCTCATTGATTTAAACTTCACGTTATCGAATAGACTGATGGTAGTTTTTAATTTTGAGTAAATCCTCATTCCATAATCAGTTAAATAATGACCCCTCCTCGAGGATCTAATTATCCCCCTCCTCTCAAGCCTGCTTAAAACATTTCTCATTACTCCTTCTCCGACTCCAAGCTCTTTCGATAAAACCTTTCTGCCGATTATTTCCTTTGATCCAATCAAAAAGATGGTTTTAACAACGTCGTAAATAGTGAAGGTTGCTCTAGCTTTAGAAGCTTCTCTAACTAGCTCAATTAACTCTCTCATCAATTAAGATAAAGTTTCTCGTTTTTAAAATAGTTTCACAGAGCTTAATGGTCACTTAAAAGGCAAGGGTGCATTTTCAGCTCATCACCACGTTTAATTGCCGAAAGCTGCCTCCAACTTGGAGCTTATAACGATCTGCTGATATTTCTTAGATGAATGAGAAGATATTCCTTTAAACCTAAGATCTGCCCGTTAATAACAAGTTGGGTTGCTAAAAGGATAATAGCTGCGCAGAAAGCTGGATTTAAGAAGATAAAAGTTACTCTTGACCTAGGTCTAACGAGTTCGCTTATTAAAATAACCCAAGGGAGGGCCTTATTAAACAATGAAAGCGTAGACGTAAACTTGCTGGAGAAGGTTGTTGGAGATAATATTTACCTTGTTCTTAAGGGGAAACTGATGAAGGTGTCGATGTTCTCCAATGGGAAGTTCTATAAGCTTAAAGCTGTTGGGGAGAAAACGGCCCCAACCGTTGAGATAAGCGGGATACATATGCATCGTGTTAGGGGCGTAACACCATGGATGGACTCACAGATGAAGGTCTTGGCCGTGAGGATATCGAGAGGGAATAAGGTGCTGGATGTATGCACAGGCTTGGGGTATACGGCGATAATAAGCTTAAAAAGAGGGGCTTCAGAGGTGATAACCATAGAAAAAGATGAAAATGTATTAAAAATAGCTGAATTAAACCCCTGGTCAAGGTTATTGGCTAATGAGAGGATTAAAATAATACACGGAGACGCTAATGAAGTTGTAAGGGAATTTGAGGAAGGCTCATTCGACAGGATAATACATGATCCTCCAAGATTCTCATTAGCTGGTGAGCTTTACAGTTTAGATTTTTACAAGGAGCTTTATAGAATTTTAAAACCAAATGGACTTCTATTCCATTACACCGGCGCTCCTGGGGAAAAATTCAGAAGGAGAGATATTTTTAAAGAAGTTTCAAGTCGTTTAACAAAAGCTGGCTTTATCGTGATTAAGAAAAGAAAACTTCGCGGTTTACTAGCTAAAAAGGTCTAACTTCCATCAGGTGAAAGATAGCTAAGACGTTACATCTGGGAGAGATCAAAAAAGTTCTATACCCAAAGTTTTTTAAATCTTTAAATTACAAATACTTGTGAGGTCGAGGCTCTTTGAGTGAGGCTAAGAAGGTTCCAACATCGGTAATAGCAGCTGTGATAATCGCTATCATTATCATTGGCGCAGCTGCAGTATACTTTCTAACACTTCCACCGGCTCCCACCCCAACTCCAACTCCGACACCTACACCAACTCCTTCCCCCACGCCAACTCCTACTCCATCTCCAACACCAACGCCAACACCCACGCCCACTCCGATTCCAATAAAGAATCCAGATACGATCATAGTGGCTACGATCGGAGAGCCTGAAACCTTAGATCCCGCTTGGTGCTACGATACTGCAAGCGCGGAAGTAATATTTAACGTGTATGAAACTTTGATTTTCTTCGATGGTGAGCATGTCGATAAATTCGTTCCGATGCTTGCAACAGAGGTTCCCAGCAGGGAAAATGGATTAGTTAGTGAGGACGGCCTCACCATAAAGTTTCCGATCAGAGAGGGCGTAAGATTCCACAACGGGGAGGTGTTAACTCCCGAAGACGTGGAGTACTCGTTTGAGAGAGCTATGGTTCAAGACAGAGATGGTGGACCTGTATGGATGATTTTGGAGCCTTTGCTTGGAGTTGAGTGCACAAGAGATGCTGAGGGGAACATAGTAGTAACAGCTGAGGAGATAGATCACGCCGTAGAAGTAGAGGGCAATTATGTTGTATTCCACTTAAAGGCTCCATATCCGCTCACTACGTTCTTCCAAATTCTCAGCCAGTCATGGTCATCAATAGTTAATAAGAAGTTCTGCATTGAACATGGAGATTGGCCAGGAACCTGGGAGAACTGGACAGCTTATAATAATCCAGAAGTTCCGCCATTACAAGAGGTTATGTGCGGAACTGGCCCATTCAAGCTAGATAGATGGGAGAAGGGAGTACAGGTAGTTTTAGTTAGAAATGATGATTACTGGAGGGAGCCTGCTAAGATAAAGTATGCAGTCATCAAGAAAATAGATGAGTGGTCTACTAGGAAGCTCATGTTCCAGGCAGGGGATGTGGATATATGCTACGTGCCAAGACAATATGCTGAGGAGTTGGAGGGAGTTCCTGGCATAAGATGTGTTAAGAACTTGCCAACTCTGGTACTAGGAGCTCTATTCTTTAACTTTAAGATAGATCCAGCTAGCCCGTTCATAGGAAACGGAAGGCTTGGCGAAGGAGGAATTCCACCTGACTTCTTCGCGGATGTAAATGTCAGAAAGGCTTTCGCCTATAGCTTTGACTGGGATAAGTACATTTCCGAGGCGTGGCTGGGTGAGGCCCTACATGTATGTGGGCCGATACCCATGAACCTACCATTCTATAATCCAGAACAAGAAACGTACAATCTTGATTTAGCTAAGGCTGAGGAGTACTTCAAGAAGGCGTGGAATGGATCTGTGTGGGAGAAAGGCTTTAAAGTTTACATCCTGTACAACGCTGGAAACGTGCAGAGGAAGACGGCTGCGGAGATTCTTAAGGAGAACATAGAGAAGATCAACCCGAAGTTCCACGTAGAGATAATAGAAGTAGATTGGCCACTCTACCTGAGGGCCATGATTAGAGGACAATTAGGTTGCTTCATAATAGGATGGTTGGCCGACTATCCAGATCCTCATAACTTCGTACATCCGTTCATGCACTCAAGAGGAGCGTTCGCAGCATGGCAACACTACAGCAACCCGCACGTTGATGAGCTCATCGAGGAAGGAATACACACAACAGATCCTGAGAGGAGAAGGGAGATATACTATGAACTGCAGAGGATATACTTCGAAGAGTGCCCAAGCATCATACTGCACCAGCCATTAGGCCGTCACTATGAAAGGGATTGGGTACAAGGATGGTACTATAACCCAATATTCCCAGGTGTCTACTTCTACACGCTCTGGAAGGGATATCCATAATCCCCCCTCTAATTATTTTTAAAGTTTATTTATCATTGTTCTTGACATATTCTAGAGGAAAGGGATAGAGCATTGTCTTCAATGAGGAACTACGTCATCAGAAGATTGTTGCTCGCCATACCCACCCTCATAGGTTTAACCCTGCTTATCTTCTCCCTAACTCAGCTTTTTGATCCGGTTGAGAGGGCATCTCTTTACATACGTGATCCAAGACAAGCCCGAAATGTCGAGGGGATAATTGAAAAATACGGCTTAAACGATCCCCTTTATGTACAATATGCTAGATGGCTGGGGGCCCTTCTAGAGGGAAATTTAGGTTGGTCTAAGTCTGCTAATATGAAGGTTTTAGATGCCATATTTACGTTCTTTCCTGCCACCCTTGAGCTAGTTATGTTCAGCGTTCCATTAACGGTGATAATTGGAATTTATCTGGGAAGGCTTTCAGCTCTTCATAAGGACAGGTTCTTAGATCACTTAACTAGAGTTATAGCGATAGTTGGTTGGTCCCTTCCCTCTTTCTGGCTTGGGATAGTCTTAATGGCTGTAGTGTATGGACAAACAGGTTTGTTCCCGCCGGGAAGGCTGAGCGTTGATGCCTCCAATTTTGTCCACTCGCCGAACTTCATAAGGTATACAGGAGTGAATACGATAGACGCCATCCTAAACGGCCAATGGTGGATATTCTTTGACGCCCTTCAGCACATAGTCCTGCCTACAATCACGTTAACAACCATAAACGTAGCCTTGATAATGAGGGTGATGAGGTCCAGCATGCTTGAGTCCCTGAGTAAAACATATGTCCTAGCGGCTAGGGCTAAAGGCCTAGACGAAAAGGAGGTGATAAATAAACATGCGACCCGAACGGCTTTAATTCCTGTGATAACTCTGGCTGGAATATTATTCGCCTCTTTATTGTCCGGAGTAGTAATAACAGAGACCGTCTTTAATTATACTGGACTGGGCTATTGGGCAGCTCATGCTGCCACACAGCTAGATTTCCCAGCTGTACTGGGCTTTGCCCTTTTTTCGGGCATTCTATTCTTAGGAGCTAACCTAGTGGTTGATATATTGTACGCGTATATAGACCCGAGGATAAGACTGACCTGAAATGCAGAAGGTAGAGGGGAAGAAAATTCCGTTATCGGAGAGGGCATGGGTAAAGGAGCTGAAGTTCACGATTAAAAGGATAAAGCAAAGTCCTTTATCGATAGCTGGGATTATCATAATAGCATTTTTCACAATTATAGCCATTTTCGCCCCATATATCGCTCCTCCTCCTCCAGGAAGAGATCCCTACATGATCCCAAGATATGGATATAAGCCCATTCCTCAGCCTCCAAGCAAAGATCATCCATTCGGATTAACTGAAGGACAATACGACATCTTTTATGGGGTTATTTGGGGAACGAGAACAGCTTTTAGAGTAGGATTATGGGTGGTCGGGGCTTCCTTGCTTATAGGCATAATTGTTGGGGGGATATCCGCCTATTACGGCGGTATAATTGATGAGATAATGATGCGTTTCACGGATATAATATTCGCATTTCCAGGCTTAATACTCGCTATGGCCCTTGTGACGGCTCTTGGAAGAGGTTTGGATAACGTCATGTTGGCTCTTGTCTTAGTTGGTTGGCCAAGTTACGCCAGAGTTGTTAGAGGTGAATTTCTTAGGGTTAAACAAGAGGACTTTGTTGAAGCTGCCAAGGCCATAGGTTGCTCTGACCTTAGGATAATCGTGAGACACATACTTCCAAATGCCATCTATCCGGTCTTGATAATGGCATCCTTAGACATAGGCTCTATAGTCATAATAGCCGCTGCCTTAAGCTTCCTTGGATTAGGAGCTCCCTTAGGCTACGCCGATTGGGGCCAGATGATAGCGTTATCCAGAAATTGGATAGTTGGCCCGCCTACCAATCCTCTGCTCTACTGGTATACTTATATAATTCCTGGATTCTTCCTATTCCTATTTGTACTTGGATGGAACTTGCTTGGAGATGCCTTTAGGGATATATTAGATCCCATGATAAGGAGACGGTGATATGGATAAGCTACTTGAGGTCGAGAACCTGAAAGTCAGGTTCTATACTTATGAGGGGATAGTTAAGGCGATAGAGGGAATAAACCTCGAGATAAGGAAAGGAGAGACCTTAGGTCTGGTTGGAGAAACGGGATGTGGAAAATCAGTTACTGGCCTATCGATGCTTGTATTAGTCCCGCCTCCTGGCAGGATAGAGGATGGAAAGGTAATACTTGACCTAAAGGGTAGAAAGGTCAATCTTTTAAAACAAAAAGAGCCTTTTTTACTCAAAATAAGGGGCAAGGAAATATCAATGATATTTCAAGAGCCAAACGCTGCTTTAAACCCGGTCTATACCGTAAAAGAGCAGATAGGAGAAGCGATATTTCACCATAGAAGAAGGGAAATCCTTAATAAGGTTTTAAAATCGATTGAGGAGAAAGCTAGGAGAAAAGGGAAAAGTTTGATGCTGAAGATTGAAAGATGGTTCTATGAGAAGATGTTGGCAAATCCCGAGGCTTTATCAATAAGAATCGCGTTTAAAATACCCATTTTAAGGAGATTTCTAAGAAGAAAACTCGATGAGGTGATTAGAAATGAGGTAATAGCGATATTAAGGGAGATGGAAATTCCTGATCCTGAGAGAGTAGCTGATATGTATCCTCACGAATTAAGCGGGGGGATGCAACAAAGAGTAGTAATAGCAATGGCGCTTGCATGTAACCCCTCCTTATTGATCGCCGATGAGCCAACGACCTCCCTGGACGTGACGGTTCAAGCGCAAATTCTGGATTTGATAAGAAGGCTGAAGCGAAAATTCGGTTCATCTGTGGTGTACATAACTCATGATATGGGCGTTATAGCTGAAATGTGTGATAGGGTGGCGGTTATGTACGCTGGGTACATATGCGAGCTGGCCGAAGTCAAGGAGCTATTTAAAAACCCATTACATCCCTACACGAAGGCCCTGCTGGAATCGATTCCCAGGCCGGATAAGGAATTTAAATCGATTAGAGGAACCGTACCAAATTTGATAAACCCGCCCTCAGGCTGCAGGTTTCACCCCAGGTGCGACTACGCGATGGACATATGCAGAAAAGTTCCTCCAAGGTTAGTAGAGGTTAAAAAAGGACACTTTGTTGCTTGTCATTTATACCCTGAGGGAGGAATGGGGAGTGAAAGTTCTGCTTGAAACGGACAACCTTAAGAAATATTATCCAGTTAGGGGCGGTGTGTTTAGGAGGAGGATAGCTGATGTCAAGGCCGTTGATGGAGTAAGCCTGAAGATTTATAAGGGCGAGTGCTTTGGCCTAGTTGGAGAATCTGGATGCGGCAAAACGACGTTTGGAAAGACGATAATCAGGTTACTTGATCCGACTTCTGGCCATATATACTTTGACGTGCCGGATGATGTCAGGGACAGGATAAGAGAACTGGAGAACTCAAATTCAGACTCTTCTGAGCTGAAGAGATTATACCACCAGTATGATCTGGCCACCTTTAAGGGTAAAAGGCTCAAAGAGCTTAGGAGAAAGATGCAAATCGTTTATCAAAATCCCTCCACATCTCTTAACCCTAGGATGATGGTGAAAGACATAATTGGAGAGCCCTTAATCGTGCAGAAGTTGGCTAAAAAATCAGAGGTGGAAGAGAGGGTTTTAAGCATATTAAGAAAGGTGGGATTAGGAGAAGCCCATTTGCGCAGATACCCACATGAATTTAGTGGGGGACAGAGACAGAGGATAGCTATAGCAAGGGCTCTTATAACTCGACCTGAATTCGTCGTTTTAGATGAGCCAACATCTTCCGTGGATGTTTCGGTTAGAGCTCAATTGTTAAAACTCTTTCAATCGCTTCAGAGGGAGATGGGATTGACCTATTTATTCATAAGCCACGATCTAAGCGTAGTAGAATGTATAAGCGATAGAGTGGCCGTTATGTACTTAGGCAAGGTCGTTGAGCTCGCTGGGACGAGGGAATTGTTCAAGAGACCCTTACACCCATATTCTCAAGCCCTTTTCTCATCTATACCCCTCCCTGATCCTACCATAAAAAGGGAACGAATAATACTTCGTGGAGAAGTTCCAAGCCCGGTTAATCCTCCACCAGGTTGCAGATTTCATCCTAGATGCAAATATGCCATGGACATATGTAAAAAGGTCGAGCCTATGCTAAAAGAAGTAAGCAAAGATCATTTCGTTGCCTGTCATTTATATTAAGCTACCTTTCTTAAGGAGCTTGTTAAATAGGCTATCTTAGCCGAATGCTCTATCAGATTTGTTATGTTAAATGCCTCCTCTAAGCTTCCCCCTGCCACGTATATCCCGTGTCCTCTTGCTATGACCGCTCCGCCCTCTTTAAAAACCCTTGATATATCATTTAGGAACTCCTGTGATAGGTGTTTAGATCTTATTATGGGAACAGACCCTAGATAAAGCCTCGATTCAAAATCAATTGGCTTATACGTATCTAAATGGATGGATAACGCTATGATAAATGGAGGATGTGTATGAAGAACAGCTTTGAAGTTGCTCGCTCGATATATGGCTCTGTGAATCTCTAAATCCATAGATGCCTTCTTATCCCTCTTACTTCTTTTATTCAAAAAGACGCATACTATATCGCCCCTCTCTATCTTACCGAGGGAACATCCATGTTTAGTTATATAAATCCTTTTGCCGCTCCTGATGCTTATGTTTCCCCCGGAAGCGACAACTAATCCTAACTCTGAGCATTTTCTTCCATAGAACGAGATTTCCTTAAGAGCCTCTTCAAGCTTCACTTGGCTCACTCCAGATAACCTGGAGGGATTTTAATGAATTTAGATTTTATTCCCATTAATCAGGATCTTCAGAAACCTTAAATTTAGCCTAAAACGATCTTAAACTCTGACAATGAGCTTTGATGAAGACGAGAGGAAGATAATCATCTATCCCCCTTCCTCGATAATAATGTTCTTAGTGCTCCTTTTACTGCTTTTTCCGATCTTTCTCCTCATAGGACTTGGATTTCTGAGCTATGGCTTCATCAAAATCGGGTTAACTCCTGGCCAGACAATTCTTATACTATCCTTCTCTTTAGCTGGTAGCTTCGTGAATATCCCAATAAGGAGGAAGGATATAGTTATCGAAGAGGACTATGAGATCCCAAGGTTGATAAAGTACATTATAGGGCTTCCGCCTTATAAGATAAGAACCCAAGTTTTATGCATTAACCTTGGAGGAGCCTTAATTCCCCTTATCGTCTCCCTTTATATAGCCCTTAGGATCCCGTTACTTCATTTAATGATTTCAACAGCGATAATAGCTGTGATTTCAAGGCTCATGAGTAAGGTCATAAAGGGAGTCGGAATAATCCTCCCAGCCTTTATTCCCCCCTTAATTTCAGCCATGATAGCGATGCTTCTCTTGCCTGAGAATCCAGCTGGACTGGCTTATGCCTCAGGAGTTATGGGCACCTTAATAGGTGCGGACCTTCTGAACTTAGGAAGAATCAGGGATATGCCAGGTGTTATAAGCATAGGAGGAGCGGGGATATTTGATGGAATATTCTTAACTGGAGTTCTTGCAGCTATATTATCCTAGCTGAATAAATGGTTCATAATTCAGGCTTGTTAATGAAATAATGGAGTGATTAATGACTGATACGACCATGGACTTTGGCTCTAAGAAGTGGGAAGTTGATCTAACGTGTTACGAAAGGTACAGAAGGATAGTCCCAGATTATGATAAGTTCTTAGAGTATCTTAGAAGGCCTCTTCCATATTCCATAAGGGTAAACACCTTGAAAATATCGCCAGAGAGGCTCATAAAAAGGCTTGAGAAAAGAGGCTTTAAATTGGAACCAGTTAAGTGGAATCCCTGGTTTTATGTGATAAGGGAGATAGGAGGAATAGGACAGCCGGGGAAGACCTTAGAGCATGCTCTTGGATATTACTACGTCCAGGAACTCGTTTCAGCATTGCCCCCGATAGTCCTTGATCCCCAACCGGGCGAGCAGGTTCTTGATATGGCAGCAGCTCCTGGAAGTAAAACGACTCAAATGGCTCAATTAATGGAAAATAAGGGCCTTATAGTTGCAAATGATGTAGATATAGAGAGGATAAGGGCTTTAAAATCGAACATAGATAGGCTCGGCGTGTTGAACGTGGTGATTACTAAAATGGATGGGAGGCGTTTTTTCTCCAGGAGAATATTCGATAAAATTTTAATAGATGCCCCTTGCTCTTCTGAAGGGATAGTTAGAAAGGACCCATCAGCCCCAACAAAAATATCGATGAAAGAGAGAGTAAAATTATCAAGGCTTCAGAAAGGACTTGTCTCAAGAGCATATCGTCTATTAAAGAAGGAGGGAACCTTAGTATACTCTGTCTGCACTTTTTCTCCAGAGGAATGTGAGGAAGTGGTAGATCATGCAATAAGAATAGGCTTTGAGCCGATTGAGGTGAAATTGCCGATAAGGGGAATTAAGGGTGTCAGGAAGTGGGTGGATGAAAGGGGAAGAACTCATGAGTACGATAAAGGAGTTGAGAAATCCGTGAGGATCTACCCTCATCTAAATGATACAGGAGGGATGTTCATTGCAAAGCTCAAGAAAATATGAGAGATGTAGCGAGGGAGAGGTTAAGGAATATCTAAGATACGTTGAGAGGAGGTTTGGGATACCTAGGGAGCTCTTTGACAAATACGTCTTCCTGAAGAAAGGCAAGAACATATGGATCTTCAGCGGGGATCAAGGGGTTCTAAATGACTTTAAAAAGATAGAAACTATAGGGATAAAGTTTTTAACGGTAACAAGGAAGTTCATAAAGCCTACAACAGCCTTTTTACAGATATTCGGTAAATATGCTAGGAAAAACATTGTTGAGTTGAAAAAAGAGGAGGAGATGGTGGAGTTTATGACAGGAGGTATGATAAAACGGAAATTCAACGCTGAAAAGGGATTTGTAATAGTTAAATATCATGAGGATATCCTAGGATGTGGCCTTTACACGAATACTGGTTTGCTTTCCCAAATACCCAAGTCTAGGAGAATAGACAAAAGGTGGGTAGAGGAAGCTAATCCAGAGGCTAATCACGGAGAGGAAGAGAGCATCGATTAGGTTTAGCCCCTCGTTTAACATTATTAATTCATCTATCATTGATTTTTGGTGGTCAATTTGCCGGTTAAAATAGGGATAAATGGCCTGGGCAGAACCGGCAGAACAGCTTTAAGGGCGGCCCTTCAAAACAAGGAGGTCGAGGTAGTGGCCTTGAACAGCAGAGCGGATACAAGAACGGTTGCTCATCTCCTAAAATACGACTCAGTTTACGGCAGATACCCTGGAGAGATAAGATACACGGAGGACAGCTTAATAATAAATGGTAGGAAAATCCCGTACTTTAGGTCAAGCGATCCATTAAACATCCCGTGGAGGGACTATGGAGTGGAAGTAGCGATAGAGTCAACGGGAGTCTTTAAGACAAGGGAGGAAGCATTTAAACACATAAAGGCGGGAGCCGAAAGAGTGTTAGTCTCGGCGCCTATGTCAGATCCAGACATAACACTCGTTTTAGGGATAAATGATGACAAATATGATCCTAGAAAACATAAAGTGGTTTCTATGGCTTCATGTACAACAAATGCAGCTGTACCTGTTCTTAAAGTGATAAATGACGAATTTGGGATAATTAAGGCCTTTCTCACGACTGTTCATGCTTACACCGGGAACCAGAGGTTGGTTGATAAGTCCCATAAGGATTTGAGAAGAGCTAGAGCTGCCGCAATGAATATTATACCAACATCAACAGGAGCTTCTAAAGCCATAGTTCAGGTTTTACCCGAACTCAGGGATAAGATAGACGCCGTAGCGATCAGGGTTCCGATAATTGATGGCTCCTTGATCGACCTATCCATTGAGGTATCCAGAGATGTAAGTGCTAATGAAGTTAATAACGTCCTAAAAAGGGCAGCTGAGGGAAACTTAAAGGGAATTTTGGAATATACTGAGGACCCAATAGTATCAAGCGACATCATAGGAAATAGCTCTCTCTCAATAATCGATGCAACTCTTACTAAGGTCATAGGCGGAAACTTAGTAAAGGTGTTCGCTTGGTATGATAATGAGTGGGGCTACTCCTGTAAATTAATAGAGCTCACAGCTAAGATTTTATCTAGAAGATGAGGTTTATAGAATCTAAAAGCCTGCCTAATACTTTTATAGCCCTAAACGAGTTGATAATCGACAAGTTCGTGGATCCTTACATCTACGGGGAACGACAACAAAGAATAATTAAGAATTTCGCTGTTGAAGTTCTTAAGTTCCTATCCAGGAGGATAAAAGCTCATACTTCAGGGGATAAATTCATCGTCAGAATATTAACGGGAGCTAAGTATTATTATTACCCTGAGGCTTGGGCTGAGGTTTTCAACGAGAACGTTTTGACCGGTGATATAAGGATTTTATCCAGGATCAGATACGATGAAAGGGATATAACGGCTGTTGTTTTAAGGGATCTTACAACCTTGCCCACGAA
>CAYLIY010000005.1:0-10494 GCA_964384015.1 uncultured Nitrososphaeria archaeon
ATCAGGAGCACTAGGATCGGTAGTTGCCGTTGTGTCAGCCTATCTATGGGCCAAATCTACAACAACGATTGTCTAACAAGCTCCCTTCGCTTAGGCATATAATCGAACTTCTTCTGGAAGAACCACTTCCCTGCTCTCTTATCGTATATCACAACTGTCGAGCTTTCCCTGTATCCCTTAAGCTCTATGGCCTTTTGAATAAGCAACGTCCAAATGTTTGGAGGGGAGGTTATGCCTTTCTTAACGGCCTTGGCTAGTTCACCATTCTCATCATCGAGCAGCTCATATACCAAATAGCCGGATTCGTCATCAAAAGTTACCTCAACATCGAATTTATCGAGTATCGAGGCAACCGATACAACTCTATCGATTATGCTCTGGACAGGCATGTCAAGGTATCCTTCATCGCAGATATACCTAAGATAGCTCTCA
Source organism: uncultured Nitrososphaeria archaeon (assembly GCA_964384015.1). Classification (GTDB taxonomy): domain Archaea; phylum Thermoproteota; class Nitrososphaeria; order Geothermarchaeales; family CAYLIY01; genus CAYLIY01. The sequence continues at coordinate 433 of CAYLIY010000005.1, forward strand.
AGGAGCTTGGAAGCGAACTCAGATGAATGTCCATATTCGATGAAGAGCCTCTCAAAGCTCCCAATTAAATTCCTCATGAAATTATCCCTATCCAGCCTCTTAAGGAGGTTATAAACATCCTTCTCATACCCTATCAAGTTTAATATGCTCTCAAGGGGCATGGAAAACCTGTTAAAATTCCTTATCAGCCTGATTATGAAGGAGCAGAACCTCTTGTCTATGAAGTGGATTCCCATCTTCAGATCATCGCTTATTATAAAGCCGGCCTCTCCATCAACCACATAAAGGGAATAATCTAAGATCTCATCTATGATTCTAACATCCCCTATGTTCGACAGCCTACCAAGAGACTTCACGTTTATATCCTTAAGGGGGGAGTACACGTTAACCTCAATGCCCTTTTTAGCTATCTTTTTAAGGATGTAGTACCAGCTTTCCTCAACCCTTATTGACTCCTCAACCGTGAGAACGGCGTCTAATCTTTCCTCACAAGCCTCTATTAGGTTTAAAAGCTTCTCCTCTGGCTTATACGTTATCTCCCAGAAACAGAGACTTCTTCTCTTTATCTTAACCTTTCCGCTGTTATATTTTTCCTCCAGAGCGTTTATTGCCTCCTCTATCGTTTTCAGCTGATTTCTTATCGTGCTTATCTTCTTGCTTAATGTTAGCTTGGGCGATAGGGCTATGTACTTAATTGGATTTTTACCGACCATTTTCGCCAATCCCCTCTTTGAAAGCCTCCTTAGAACATAGTAGACCTTCTCCCTAGGGACTGTGGATTTGTCAGCTATCTCTCTTGCGCTTGCCTCTCCTAGCTCAACCAGAGTAGCGTAAACCTCAGCCTCATATCTTGTTAGGCCTATGGTGGTTAAGGCGTTTATTATCCTCGCCTCGACCATGTTGTTCACCACGGGGCAACTCTATTTAAACAACAATATATCTTAAATTTATAGTAACGCGAGTCAAAATAACCGCTAACCACGGTATCGCCTCTATGGAAATACTAAGTTAGTTAACCTGACTTTTCCCATGTACCCGGTTGCTTAACAACAATTATTTTAAAACTAGTGATACCAAGCTCACGCGTTGAATAAGGCTCCTTAGGCTGTAAAATTCATGTTTCTCATCCATTTATGAAAAATTAGGGAGAAACTAACGATTTTAAAATAATTAAAGCCGTTTAGTGGGAGAATTAAACCTAATTTTGGATTTCTGGCATTTTCAACTCAATGGGAGGCATTTTTCGGACAAATGATGGAGTCCATTTTCCTTTCCTCCTTTCATTTTAATTCTCCTTGACTCCCCTCTTAGTAACAATGGATACATCAAAAATGGTTACGTTTTCTAATTTAACCCCACTACCCCATTCAGTAATGACATAATGGAGGTGAAATAATGTCTAAGTTTGAGAAAACCTGGTCCGGCAAGCATAAAGGGGTAGCAGACAGGGTGAGGGAGGCCCTAAGGCCTAAGGTAAAGATAAGAGAGAGGATAGACTTCGCTATAAGGCAGCTTAACATTCAAAGCAGGAAATTAGATATAGCTCTAGCCAGCCTTAAGGAAAAGGACAAGCACTACTACAATAAGATACTCGACGCCTTAAGGATGAGGGATAGAAACAGGGCAATTCTCTACGCTAATGAGCTAGCTGAGGTAAGGAAGGCATTAAGGATAATAAATCAGGCCAAGCTAGCATTAGAGCAGATAGCCTTAAGGCTGTCAACTGTAAAAGAGCTAGGAGATATAGTGGTTACGCTATCTCCGGCTGTGTCTGTGATTAAGTCCATAAGGGGAAGCCTGTCGACAGTACTTCCACAAGCGGATGAGGAGTTCAGCTCCATATCTGATCTGCTAAGCAACATACTCGTAGATGCTGGACAGATAGGCGGATTAACGGTTGACTTCACGACCGCTAACGAGGAGGCGGAGAAGATCCTCAGGGCAGCTGAAGAACAAGTGGAGAAGGAGATGAGGGAGAAACTTCCAGCTGTGCCTGGAGTGGAGGAAGCCGAGAAGCTGAGGTTCTAGGAGGAAAGTAAACTATGCCTAAACCGAGTGATATTATAGGCAAGCCCGTTAGGGAGAGGTATGGAAGATTTACTGGCAGGGTTGTCACCTACGAGTCTAACCTAATGGGGGAGGTAACAGCGATAGTCTACGAGAGCAACGGAGTGCTTATGAGGTCAGGGATTAACTCATTTTACTTTGATGGAAAGGAGGTTGAGATCGCTCCCTCGGCTATAATCGAATCAAGAAACCTACATCAAGAGCTTTCCCATCTCCTGATCAGGCTTCAATCCCTTTTCAAGCTAAGGTCGAACAAGTTAATTTCGGATAACGCATTCAAGAGGATAAGGAACGAGCTTAACTCCATATACAAGGTGCTAAGCGAGAAGGCTCTGACCATAATGGATAAGTTGAACCGGAGGGAGCGCGACTTGCTGGCTAAGAAGGAGTGGATGTATGGGCTTTTCATGAACCTGGAAATAGCCAGGAGGCTTAAATGGATATCAGATGAGGTTTACATCAAGTCCTATGAGCAGATGGAGAAGGAGCTTTTCAGGACTTCTAACGAGATAGATGACATAAAAAGGTCAAAAATAGATCTCGAAGGAGTTTTAGATGAACTAAGTCGTTTCATAGGTAAACATGTCCCCGCTGAGAAGCCAAAGCCAGTTCAGGAGAAGGAAGAGGCTAGATCCAGCCCGGTTGAAGGACAAGCTCAAAAAGCCTTTAAGATGGAGCCAAAAGAGGAAAAAAGAGGGATAATAAAGGAGAAAGCAGTTTCCAGCAACCCCTGAATTATTTTTCGCATATAGGTGATCGAGATGTTAGGCCTGTTTAGGAGAAATGATGAGTTCAACTTAAGGCAATATGATAGGCTCATACTTAGTGTTAAGTATGAGGAGCAGAAGATAAGGAACTGGATAGCCAGGCTGGAGAAGAAGAGAAGTGAGCTTATCTCAAAGATGAACCTCTATAAGAAGAGAAATCAGTTAATTCTGGCTGGAATATACGCTAAGGAGATAGAAAACTTGACGATCTTAAGGGATGTGTTAAATTACATAAACTTAAAGTTCTTGGCGATTTCCGAGAGGTTGCAGACGATCAAAGTCGTTTTAAAGGCAGCTTCTGATCTAAAACCGCTCATAAAATCCCTTGATGAAATATTCCCTGTGATAGCATCCCTTCCAGTTAAAGTTGAGGATACCCTAAAGCAACTGGTTACATCATATACCGAGTTGCTGTACTTTGTAAGTCCACCTAACGCTCAGATAAAGTTCGATCTCATGACTCCTGAAGCATCCGAGATCTTAAGGGAGGTGGAGAGCAAGGTTGAGGAGGAGGTCTTAAAGGCCTTCCCGAGCCTGCCGCTGGCCATGACAAAAACTGAGGGCAAGCTTACAGACAAAATAGGAGAGCTAGTAGAGGTCTTTGCTGCGGATGGAGGTTTTTCTTTAACTCATAGAAAGGAGAAAAAGAAGCTCACAACGAAGGATAAAGTTCTAAGGTATATAAGGCTGACGGGGAACATGAACGTTTACGCATGTGCAAGATATTTGAATACATCTCCTGAGAAGGTAATTGAGGCGTTATATGAGCTTGCTGAGGAGGGAAAGCTGAAGTTCAAGGCTTAAACTGGGGGACTCCAAACTTTGGCCATAGATCTTTTAGAGCTGGAAAGGGAGGCTCTAGATTATGCTAGAGAGGCCGTTGAACTAGATAAAAAGGGCCTTAGATCGCTAGCCATTATAAGGTATCAGAAAGCTGTAGACGCCTTAACCAAGCTTGTTCAGCTATACCCTGATTCCCCGATAAACAGGGTTTACCTCAAGAAGATAAGGGAGTACAGGGATAGGATACAGTTCTTAAGGGGCATGCTTGCAGGCGACGCGAGGGATGGCCTTAAAGCTGAGGTTGTTGGAGAAGAGAGGGCTAAAAGCATTTCAGTTGAGGACATCGGATACGAAAGCGAGTTGTTTAAGGGCTATAAATCAACGATTCGGTGGGACGACGTGGTGGACCTGGAAAACGTCAAAAAAGTTCTGAGACAGACGATAGTTTATCCAACCCTTAGGCCTGATCTGTTCCCTCTCGGGTGGCCAAGAGGCATCCTTTTATATGGACCACCAGGTTGCGGCAAAACAACGATAGCGGCAGCCGTTTCAAACGAGATAGATGGCTTCTTTTGTCCTGTTGATGCGGCCTCCCTCATGTCCAAGTGGCTGGGCGAGTCGGAGAAGAACATAGCTAGATTGTTTCGTATGTTGAGGAATAAGGCCTCTCAGGGAAAACCTGTCATTCTATTCTTAGATGAGGCCGACTCCCTCTTAGGGATAAGAAGAGAGGAAGTAGGAGGAGAGATAAGGGCTAGAAATCAGTTTTTAAAGGAAATGGATGGATTAGTGGATAAATCTGATCTGAAAATCCCCTTATATGTTATAGCCGCCACTAACAAGCCCTGGAATCTGGACTGGGCGTTCATAAGGAGGTTTCAGAAGAGAGTGTACGTTCCAATGCCGAATTATTATGTTAGGGTTCAGTTGTTCAAGTTCTTCCTTAAGAATGTCGAAAAGGAGGACATAAATTATGAAAAACTCGCCAAAATGACAGAGGGCTACACATCAAGCGATATAAGGGACATCTGCCAGACGGCCATAATAGAGGTTGTTACGGAGCTTTTTGAGAGCGGAAAGGCGCTAGATCCGGAGAGCAAGCCAAGAAAGCTCGTTAATGATGACTTAATAGCGGCTATAAAGAGAACCAGGCCAAGCGTCACATCCGATCAAATCAGGATTTACAACGGTTGGGCTGATAAATTCAGGTCATCTTAAGGGATTACCCTCTCAGGATCCCTTGGATATAAGGTAACCTCTCTAATATTCTCTCTCCCTGTTAGAACAAGCATAAGCCTATCTAACCCTAGCCCAAATCCTGAGTGAGGAGGCATTCCACAATCAAAGAACTTCAAATGATCCTCAAAGCTGTCCTTGTTTAGTCCTGCCTCCTCTAGCCTTCTCTCCAGCTCTTCTCTATCGTTAACTCTAGTCCCTCCTGAAGCCAGCTCTAGGCTAGAGAACATGAGATCGAACGACTCAGTTAACTTTGGGTCGTTCGATTTAACCTTAATGTAAAATGGCTTAGTTTGTCTGGGCCAGTCATAAATGAAGTAAAAGGATTTCATTCTCTTGGCAAGCGCCTTGAGTTCATCTGTCCCAAGGTCCTCCCCCCAGCTGACTGTTAGTCCTTCATTGGCCAGTAAATCAAGGCACTCATCATAGGTTATCCTCCTAAACTTAGCGGGCGGTTCAGGTAGTTTATGTCTTAAGGTCCTCAGCTCCTCATTACAAGTCTTGTTAACCTCCCTGAAGATATGCTTTATCAGCTCCTCGAGCATATCCATCGAGTTAAAGTAGTTAGTGAAAGCTGTCTCAACATCCACGCTCGTGAACTCTGTTAAATGCTTTAAAGTATGAGATTTCTCCGCTCTGAAGAATTGAGCTATTTCGAAGACCCCCTCAAAATAGAGCATTAACTGCTCCTTGTAAAGCTGAGGACTTTGGGCTAAGAAAGCCCTTTTGCCGAAATAATCCAGGCTGAATAGATCAGCGCCCCCCTCAGTTGCTGTTGCTATTATCTTCGGGGTATTTACCTCGATGAAACCCTTCTTGTAGTAGAACTCCCTTATGATCCTTAGGACTTTTCCCCTTATCTTGAAGATAGCCCCTATCTCCGGGATCCTCAAGCTTAATGGTCTAGCATCAAGTATAGTCGGTAGATTGGCCTTTGTTCTTCCAGTTGGATCGATTGGCAGTGGATGCTTTGCTTTTGCTAGGATTTTCATGTTTTTTACCTCTATCTCCAGCTTATCTGGTGCTCTTCTGACAACTCCCTCAACCTCAACGATGCTTTGCCTTGGAACTTTGTCACAAGCCTCCCATACATCACCGGATTTCTTCCTTACAACAAGCTGGATCTTCCCATGTTGATCTCTTAATGTGAGGAAGAGGATCTTGCCAACCGGCCTTTTATCCTCTATCCAGCCTAAAACTCTTATTTCCTCTCCAACGACATCATCGGCTATTTCATTAGTCCTGTACCTTCTAACATTCATATGACCTCTACCTTAACCTTCATGTTCTTTATCTTCTGGATTATCTTCTTAGCAAGCTCTACCCTTTCGCCTCTCGCCTTTCTCTCAAGTATAACCCTCGTCTCCTTAGTTCCATCAGGAAGCCATATAACGTTTATAGTGGCAACCGGAAGCGGGTGAAATACGTTTTCTATGAACTTCTTCAAGTTTGGATGGTAATCTAACGCTATTACCCTCATTCGGAACTCCTTCTCAAGTTCCTTAATTACCTTCCTCCCAAACCTGACAAACTTATTTGAATCTCCTTTTTTGAAGAGCAGAACGAGGAAATTATCTACTGTTTCCGTTTTTAGGAGGGAAACATCGTTCAGTTCTCTTATGTTTTTAGTTTTTCTGCCAAGAAAGACGGATACTCTGACATCTAAGCTGGATATTTCACCTTTTTCAAGCTTTCTCTCGCATAATGGACAAAGGACTCCAGTTACCTGGCAAATCCTACAAAGTGGCGTTATTATTCCCCTTCACCCGCTCCTCTTCTATTAATAATTTGTTCCCATGTTCTTTAACCTTTGCACTTATTCCAAAATCAACACCTGAACATGGAACGAATCCCCGCCTTAATATTTCAAATGACTAAAACATCCCCCAAATTCATCGAGGATGCTGAAAAACTGAAGTCAAAGTTAGGCGAAATCTCAAATCTTATATATAAGTGAATCTCCTCTCTGTTAAATTAAAGGATTGGTAAACGACGAGTTAGCATGGTGAGAAGTGAAGATGAGCGAAGAGGATGATTTCCCTTTGACAAAATCTGCTTACAAGTTACTTAGCTTCTTGAAAAAGAGGGCCGTTGGGGAATACGTATATAGGGTCAACATAAAGCAATCTGAGCTAGCGGATCAGCTGAACATATCAAGACAAGCGTTAAGTGTTAAGCTAAAGCCGCTAATCGAGAGAGGATACGTTAGAACAGGTAGGGGTTTTATAGAAATAGCTGAAAAGGGACTGATGGCCCTTGGTCATTATCCTAAGCCAGCCTACATATTAGTCTCGGTAGAGCCTGGAATGAGAGAGGATGTATACAGAAAGATCGCGAGAAAAAAACTTGGTAAAGTTAATAGAGTTGCTGGAGATTTTGATCTAATAATAGAGGTTGAGGGCTCAAAGACTACGGAGGTCCTCGACTTTTTAAGCAATTTAAAGGGGATAACGAAAACCAAGACATATCTCACCTTGCAATCATTGAGCTGAGATGTACTTGCTCGAGTTTGAGGCAAAGGGCATAGTTAGAGAAATAGGAGTAAGAATACCCAGGGGCTTTACGTTCAAATCCGCGGAGGAGTTGAGCGGGAGGTTAAGGGAACTTAAGTTTCCTGTGATGCTAAAGGCGCAGGTTCCAATATTGAACAGGGCCTCAAAGGGAGGAGTTAAAAAGGTCAATTCCGAAAAAGAGGCCTTAAAAGAGGCCAAAAGAATGTTTTTATCTCAATTTGATGGTTTTAAGCCAAAATTAATTCTAATGGAGGAATATATACCACATAAAAGAGAGCTTTATCTTTCATTGGCTGTTTCACCGCCTAAGAAACGAATAATAGCAATCATCTCTAAGCGTGGAGGCGCTGGGATAGAGTCATCATCTAAGGAAATGATAACTATCGAGGAAGTGGATCCCATAATTGGCTTAAAGGAATTTCAATGCGTTGCATTAGCTAACAAGCTTGAGTTGCCTCAAGGCCTTAAATTCAAGGCGGCATCCATCCTCAGGAAAATGTACTCGCTAATGGTTAAAAGGGACCTAAAGCTGATTGAAATTAATCCATTAGCGATTTCTAAAGACGGTGATTTATACGCCTTGGATGTTAAGGTAGATGTTGATGAGGATGCCCTTTTTAGACAAGAGGTCGGCTATAAAAGCCTTCAGCTTTACAAAACTAAGGAGGATGAGATAGCTGAGGAATACGGCTTCTTTTACGTCCCGCTAGAGGGAGATATAGCGGTTATCGGTAATGGGGCTGGACTAGTTATGGCCACTTTAGATCTCCTTTCATACTATGGAGGAAAACCATCGTGCTTTATAGATATTGGAGGAGGAGCATCGAGTGAGAGAGTATCCAAGGCCATAGAAGTGGCGTTAAGCGCAAAGCCAAGAGCTCTTCTCATTAATATATTCGCTGGAATAACTAGGTGCGATGAGGTGGCTAAGGGCATTTCCGAGGCCGTTAAGAGGCTAGGAGTGCCCCCTAGCATGATGATCGTCAGGCTAACCGGCACGAAAGAAATTGAGGGAGGAAGAATTCTGGAGAAAATAGGGATAAACTTTCTCTTAGACATGGAGAAGGCGGTCTTAAAGGCTGTTTCTCTTACTAAAGATGATACTCATAAATAAAAACCTCAAAGTTCTAGTTCAGGGGATAACTGGTAAGCAGGGATCATTTCACACAAAGCTCATGCTGGACTACGGAACCAACATAGTCGCTGGAGTGACTCCAGGGAAGGGAGGACATGAAGTACATGGAGTACCGGTATTTGATACCGTTAAGGAGGCCGTGGATGAAACAGGCGCCAACTCATCAATAATCTTTGTTCCAGCTAGATATGCTTACACCGCGATAACGGAAGCAATAGTGAACAAGTTAAGCCCGATAATTGTCATAACTGAGAAAATACCGACCCATGACATGATAAGGGCGGTTAGATTATCGGAAATTTATGGTGTCAGGATAATAGGGCCGAACACTCCTGGCTTGATCGTTCCGGGCCTTATGAAGTTAGGCATAATGCCAGATAAGGTGTTTAAGAAGGGAGAAGTGGCTATTTTATCAAGAAGCGGGACCTTAACCTACGAGATTGCGCACACCCTCACAAGGAATGGGATTGGACAATCTATAGTGGTGGGAATTGGCGGAGATCCGATAGTTGGAACGACTTTTACTGATCTCGTGAAATTGCTTAAGGAGGACCACGAGACTAAAGCGATAGTGATAATAGGAGAAATAGGGGGAGCTGAGGAGGAAAGGCTGGCCAAATACATCATGAGACATGACCTTAACAAGCCGATAGTGGCCTTTATAGCGGGAAGAACAGCCCCTCCTGGGAGAAGAATGGGGCATGCAGGGGCCATAATATTGCCTGGAGGCGGGACTTATGAGTCAAAGGTTAAAGCTTTTAAGGGCGCTGGGATTAAAGTAGCAATTAGACCTGCAGAGATCGCTGATTTAATCACTAAGGTGATATAGCTCATGCCGTTCATGAAAGCTGAGGAGATGGACAAGAGAGAACTGGCCAGGAGGTATAAACTATATTACAAGATATGCAGGGATTGTGGGGCCAGAAATAGCCCAAGAGCTGTTAAATGCAGGAACTGTAAAAGCAAGAACTTAAGATGGAAGAGAAGAACCCTCGGGGTTAAGAAGTAAGAAATAAAATAGGCTGGGGGTAAATTATTCTTGGGCCCGTGGTCTAGCGGCTAGGACGCCGCCCTCACGGCTAATGGGAGCGGCGGAGGTCATGGGTTCGAATCCCATCGGGCCCACCTTTAAACTACCGGTCTAGGTGTTCCTCAGTCTCTTCTTGGCCATTTCCTTAAGGTAGCGGAAGATACTGCCCCATAGATATCCATCATCCCTCATCTTGTTCTCGAAATTGTTGATCATCATAAACCTCTCTAAGGCCCTTTTAGTCTCTTCATCGAATCTTCCAGTCACTTCCCCCTTATAATACCCGAGGATACCTAAATAATCCTGAATCTCTCCAGCAACATCCTCTAATTTAACGACGTCCTTGGGGTCCTCCCTAGACAGTAAAGTCAAATCCCATATCTTAAATATCCTCTTAAGCTCCCTTATCGGGTTTTCATTGTCATCCACCCTTATGTCAACGTATCTATCCGTGAATCCCCCATAGCCTCCTTTCTCCCTGACAACTATTACAGCCGCTGACTGCCTCCCCCTTCGATCTCCACCAGCTTT
>CAYLIY010000005.1:10504-19516 GCA_964384015.1 uncultured Nitrososphaeria archaeon
CAAATGCGCTTGCCATGGCGTCCAGGACATCCTTTCCCGTTAAGATGTTGCCTTGTACGCTATAGTGATTTCCAACTATGTGGCCAGCCCATTCAAAGCATTTCTTCCCAGTATAAGCTGCAGAGTTGCCCTTAGCATCAACTATGCCGACTTGTCTATGTTCTCTCATCTCATCGGTCTCTATGAGTTTTATCAGAACTTCCTTGGCCGATAGCCCTTTCCTAAGCAATTTTAAGCCTGCTGGGCCATAAGAAATATTGGCCCAGGCCTGAGTAGCTATAGCTCCTGCATTTGCCTCCGCCCAAGGGACAAATGCTCCCACAGCCACGAATTTTGAGGCTACAGCAACTCCCCAATCCTTCTTCTCAGGATCAAAAGCCACTATGGAGAACGTTGAGAGCATCGGCCCTCCTCACCCAGCCTGTAACATCATGGTTCTAAATAAATAACTTAGCCAAATCTAAGACTAAATAGATCAAAACAGTGAATTAGTTTTATATTTCCTTAGGTTACCTTAATGAAAACATGTCGACAGCTAAGACCAAGCTGATGGGAATTGTCATAGCTGTGATAATCGTAGCAGCTTTGGCCTATTTCGCCTTAATGCCAGCGGCTCCTAAGAAGGAAGTCGTTCTAATAGTTGGATCTACTTATGATCCTCAAACGCTCGATCCAGCCTTAGCCTACGATATAGGCTCAGCTATGGTCATTCAGAACATCTTTGACACCTTGCTCACCTATGAGCCTGGCACAACAAAGTTAACTGGAAAATTAGCCGAAAGCTGGAGCGTTAGTCCAGACGGAACCGTTTGGACGTTTAAATTAAGGGATAATGTTTACTTCTCAGATGGAACTAAATTGGACGCTGAAGCTGTTAAATACTCCATAGAAAGGGCGATAGACCTCAAGGGCCCGCCATCATTTCTGCTCGACGTTGTGGACCAAGTTGAAGTTGTTGATCCCTTAACGGTGAAAATCAAACTAAAAGAGCCGTATTCCCCCTTTGCCTCAATAATGGCATTTGCTCTAACAAGCGTTGTCAGTCCAAAAGCAGCTGAGGAGCTAGGCGAGGAGTTTGCCAGGAAACCTATTGGCTCAGGTCCCTTTATTCTAGATTCCTGGGTACCTGGTCAGGAGGTCGTTTTAAAGGCTAATGAAAACTACTGGAGGGGGAAGCCCTTTGTGGACAAGGTGATAATTAAGGTTATTCCTGATCCTTCAACCCTGAGGCTAGCTCTTGAGAAGGGAGAGGTAGATATGGCATTTGGCATAGCGCCTGTCGATGTAGCGGCTCTGAAGGCAAACCCTGACGTTAAGATGGCGGCTATTGAGAGCTTGGTAATCGAGTGGCTGGGCTTTAACGTCAACGTTCCTCCTTTAGATGATAAGTTAGTAAGGAAGGCCATAAGCTACGCCATAAACTACGATTACATCGTGGAGAACATAACCCATGGAGTGGCTGTTAGGGCATATGGTCCGCTTCCTCCAGGAGTTTGGGCTTATGATCCAGATATAGCCTCTTACGCATATCATTATGATCCTGAGAAGGCTAAAGAGCTTCTGGCTCAGGCGGGATATCCAAATGGCGAGGGAATACCTGAGCTTGAGTTGTTGATAAGTAGCGAGGAAAGACCTGAGAGGCTGGAGGTGGCATCATTCATAGCGTCGAACCTGAGGGAAATAGGTATAAACGTGAGGATAAAGAACGTTGATTGGAGCACTTACCTCGACGCATTATTCGCAAAGAACTACACGATGCACATGGTTGATTGGTTCCCCGATTACGTTGACCCTGATGACTGGTTTTATCCGCTATTCTACTCCGAGAACTCTCTCGAGGGATATGGAAACGAGGAAGTTGATAGGCTGATACTCAAGGCTAGAAAAACGGCTGATATCGAGGAGAGAAGGCAAATTTACAAGCAATTGCAGAAATTGGTTGTCGACGATGCTCCCTGGGTCTTCCTATACGTGCCTAAGCTGTACGTGTTCATGAGGACGAACATTGAAGGCTTTGTCCTTTACCCAGCATATCTGATAGACTTCTACCCTGTCCAGAAGACATAAGCCTGTGAGCATCATGCCCAGCACGATCCTAGGGTATGTGCTCAGAAGGCTTCTGCAGCTAATCCCCACAGTATTTTTTGTTTTAACCATCACCTTTATCCTATCAAGGGTTCTTCCAGGAAATCCTGCCGTAGCCCTTTTAGGCCCTAAAGCAACCCCCGAAAACATAAGAAAGCTATCTGAGGCTCTTGGGCTCGATAAACCTATCTGGTTCCAGTACTTAATCTACTTAAAGGATTTATCCAAGCTTGATTTAGGTACTTCGTATATTTTCAGGGTCCCCGTTATAAATCTGCTCATGGAGAGGTTGCCTGCAAGCTTAGAGTTAACGGTAGCAGGAGTAATTATCGCCACTTTAATCGGGATCCCTCTTGGAGTCCTCTCAGCTAAAATGAGAAACAGCATTCTAGATCACTTCACGAGGGTCTCGGGGGTAATTGGTGTATCTATACCTGTGATATGGATAGGGCTTGTTTTTCAAATAATTTTTGGCCTCATTCTTGGATTACCAGTTGAGGGTAGGATAGATCCAACGTTAAAGCCAAGATCGATAACCGGATCGATAATTCTAGACTCGTTACTTGACGGGAACATTCCCGGGCTTATGAGCTCTTTAGAGCACCTCTTATTACCGGCATTTGTCCTTTCCCTGCCGCTAATAGGCCTGGTTATGAGGATGGTGAGGGCAAGCATGCTTGAAATCTTAACCATGGATTATATTAGAACCGCCAGAATGAAGCGTCTTCCAGAAAACGTGATTCTATATAAACATGCGTTAAAAAACGCACTTATCCCAACGATAACGGTTATCGGCCTTTATTTTGCAATTCTCGTCACAGGTGAGGTTCTAACAGAGGTGATATTCTCATGGCCTGGAATTGGGAGGTTAATCTATGAGGCGATAATGGCGAGGGATTACGCGGTCATTCAGGGCACCGTTCTCTTCATATCGATAATTTACATCCTAACAAACCTAGCAGTTGACATCCTGTATTTTTACATCAACCCGCAAATAAGAGGTGAGCTTTATGGAGGCGAGTAAAACCGTTGAAAGAATTTTAGGGCCAGAGAAAGCTGAAATCATTTATAGATTCTTACAGCCGACTTCAGCTGTTGGATTGATCATTTTAATGATAATACTGGCCCTATCGCTATTAGCTCCTTATATAGCGCCGTATAGCCCATACGACGCCTATCCTGGGGAAAACCTAAAGCCCCCTCTTTCACAGGGGGTGCACGGTTTACATTTGTTTGGAACGGATTCCCTAGGCAGGGATATATTTTCAAGGGTTATCTACGCGGTAAGGATAGATCTGTACATAGCACTGGTATCCGTATCCATAGCTGCTTTCTTCGGGACGTTGATAGGCTTATTCTCCTCTTACCTTGGCGGTTGGATCGATAACATTCTCATGAGGGCGATGGATGCCCTCATATCAATACCTGGGTTTATATTGGCCATAGGGATCTCAGCGTCCCTCGGCCCAAGCTTATTAAACGCCATGATAGCTATATCCATAGTCACCATTCCGCTTTACGCTAGGCTCATGAGAGGGGTATCGATGGTCATCAAGAATGAGCTTTACATAGAAGCTGCTAAAGAGCTGGGAGCAAGCCATTTAAGGATAATCTTTAAACATATATTCCCGAACTGTCTAGTTCCGCTAATAGTTCAGTTCACATTAGATCTTGGAGGGGCCATAATAACGGCAACTGGCCTTAGCTTTTTGGGCCTTGGAGCTCAAGAGCCAACCCCTGAGCTCGGCCTTATATTGAGCATAGGAAGGAATTACCTGAGAAACGCTTGGTGGATGTCAACTTTTCCCGGCTTATTCATCTTCCTGATAGTTCTCTCATTTAACTTAATAGGTGATGGCTTAAGGGATGCCCTGGATCCTAGGCTAAGGGGAGTGATAAGATGAGCCCCCCTCTACTTGAGGTTAAGGGCTTAACCGTGACATATAGGACCTTTAGGGGGGAAGTTCTAGCCGTTGATAATTTATCATTTAAGCTCGATAGAGAGGAGTGTCTTGGGGTGGTGGGTGAGAGCGGATGTGGAAAGACCACTTTGGGCCTCGCCATATCCGGTCTTATCCCTGATTATGCTCACATAGATGGGGAGATAATCATTGACGGGAGAAGGGTCAGTTATGATGAACTAAGGAGGTTAAAGGGAATTGCCATGATTTTTCAAGATCCATCCACAGCTCTTAACCCTGTCTTTACAATCGGTGAGCAAATCCTTGAGATTTTTGTTTATCACAAGGGATTGGATAAAATTGAGGCTAAAAGAAGATCCTTAAGCTTATTAAAGGAGGTAATGTTGCCAAATCCCGAGAAAGTATATGAAAGCTATCCGCATGAGCTAAGCGGAGGTATGAAGCAAAGGGTTTTAATAGCCATGGCTTTGGCTTTAGAGCCTAAACTGCTAATAGCAGATGAGCCAACAACGGCTTTGGATGTTACCGTTCAAGCCCAAATCCTCATGTTGCTCAAGAAACTTGTCAGGAAAAGAAGGATCTCAATGATGTTCATTACCCACGATTTAGGAATAGCGGCACAGCTATGTGATCGTATAATGGTCATGTACGCAGGAAGCCTCATGGAGATGGCTAAAACCGATGAGTTCTTCTCGAACCCGCTTCACCCCTATACTATAGGCCTTTTAGGCTCCATACCAAGAGCTGATGTCGAGATAAAAAGGCTTAAGCCCATACCGGGCTCTCCTCCAACCCTTTTCTCAAGGGCTAAGGGATGTAAGTTTCACGAAAGGTGCCCAAAAAAACTGGAGGTATGCGAGAAACAATTACCTCCCCTGATCAGGGTTGGGAATGATCACTTAGTTTCATGTTTTAACATAAAAGTTAGGGAAAATGAAAGAACTTGTTAGAACGGTGAACCTAAAGAAATATTTTAACGTGTACTCCAGTTTTATGCTCCGAAAGATAGGTGAGGTAAGGGCCGTCGACGGGGTAGACTTAGTAATAAATAAAGGAGAGGTGTTTGGCCTAGTAGGCGAGAGCGGATGTGGAAAGACTACTTTAGGAAGGCTCATCTGTCTATTAATTAAGCCCACAAGTGGGAGGATAATCTTCAAGGGCAAAAATGTGTTTTCTTTTAGATCAAATGACTTAAGGGAGTTCAGAAGAAGGGTTAGAATGGTTTATCAGGATCCTTATTCAGCCCTAAACCCGAGAATGAAAATTAAGCAGATATTAAGGGAAGTTGTGGAATTACATGGGTCCAAAGAAGACAAGGAGAAAGCGGGTGAGCTTATATCTAAGGTGATGAATGAAGTAGGGCTGAGCGAGGAGCTTGGTGACAGATATCCGCATGAGCTAAGCGGAGGTCAAAGACAAAGGGTGATGATAGCCAGAGCCATAATAGTGAAGCCAGAGTTGATAATTCTGGATGAGCCAACTTCATCGTTAGATGTGTCGATTCAGGCTCAGATATTGAATCTCCTGAAAGACCTAAAAGATCTATTCGGTCTGACCTATCTTTTCATCTCTCATAACTTGGCGGTTGTCAGGTATATGAGCGATAGAATAGCCATTATGTATTTAGGGGAAATAGTAGAGCAAGGGAGGTCAAGCAGGATATTTTCCAGGCCATTGCATCCATATACAAGGGCGCTCTTATCGGCGATACCCCCTCCTGATCCCAGGATAAAATGGCAACCAATAATCCTCGAGGGAGAGCCCACCGATGCGGCTTACATGGCGATATCTGGATGCAAATTTAGCCCAAGATGTCCATATGCGACTGATATTTGTAGAAGGGTAAAGCCTCGGACAATTAGGATAAGCGATGATCAATATGTGCGTTGCCATCTTTATTCGTAATTAATTTGGATAATCATCGATTAAAGTATCTGTGGAACCAAATAAACGGTTTGGCTAGCTTTCCTTTAATTTCTCTTTAAGGGCGTCAACAAGTCCAGCTATTTTCATAATGAGATAAAAGGCCGCAACAGCCACTACAAGTACCCCTAACGAGGCTAAAAAGGTCCCTATCTCAGCTATCTCCCCCATAGAGCCCCATCATTATAGTAGCAATATCCTATATAACTGTTTGTTATTTAAAGGGGGAGTTTAACTGAATTAAGGCTGGTTTAGGATCAAATACTCCAATCCCTAATTATTTAATTGAGGATTAAGTTATGAACGCCAAGCCGAGAGCAATTGTTGTGACAGGAACACCAGGAACGGGAAAAACCGAATTTTCTAAAAAGCTCTCCAAGAAAATAGGCTATAAATACCTGGATTTAAATCAATTTTTGATAGAAAATGGGTGTTATACCGGTTTTGATTCTAGAAGGAAGACCTACGTGATAAACGTGGACCTAGGGCGAAAGATGTTTCTGGAAAAGTTTAAAGATGGCAAATACGTGGTGGAAAGCCATATATCCCATCTAATAATCCCAAAAAAGCTAGTTGAGATATGTTTTGTCTTAAGGGCATCTCCTTATGTCTTGATTGAGAGATTAAGATCAAAAATGGAAGAGGATAAGGCCATCGAAAACTGCTCTGCTGAGATACTTGACATAGTATTAAGCGAGGCCTTAAATGAATATGGTCCTGAGCTGGTATGCGAATTGGACACGACAAGTGAAAGCGTGGAGAAAATAGTTGATAGGGCTCTCAGGATAATTAAGGGTAAGGAGGAGAAGAAGATAAGAATAGTAAACTGGTTAAGACTTGTTTATGAGAGAGGAGATCTATCTAAATTCTTTAAATAATATACATCTGGCTTTATTCTTACCAATATGGGCTCATGAAACCTATTAATCCTAACTACGGCTTCTCCAGCCCTTAGCCTCTTAATGTAATCCAATTGCTTGTTGCTTAAGGATATCACCTCTCTGATTATCTCCAGATCCTGGGGGCCGGTTAACCTATGGATTATCAAACAGCCAGCGTTCTTTATGGTTTCCAGGGATATCTGAGTGGGAAACTGGGAGATGACGAAAACAGATTCGCCGAATTTGCGTAACTCAGCTATCATCCTCTCAGCTAGGGACGGAGGATCAAAAGCCCTTCTCGCAGGGACAACATATCTCCCCTCCTCAACAACCGTTACATGCGTTAAACTCCCCATTTCGCCCCTAGTTTTATATCCGTATATTTGCTTTAAGAGCAATTGAGTGAAAATTTGTCTGGTTCTTGTCTCTCTAAAATGTCCTAACTCTATTATTACGTTTTTATCCATTAGCTCACTTATTTTTATGTTCTTTGATCCGCATAAAGCTTTTCCAGCTTGTCCCTCGGTTAAGGGCTTGATTCTCCTTATCAGGGCTAGTTTAATCTCAGCATCAAAATAGCTCTTCAAAGGAAGCTTTTCAAGAACCATTATTAGCGTCTTTAGGTTTGGAATCTCGTCTCCAAATACCTTGTAATGTTCTAAAGCGACGTTTAATGCCTCTTTGAACATGAAACTTTGAGGATGAGTGAAATTGTAAATATCAGCGAAGATATCGGAAACCATCGCCAGATGTTCGGCCTCATCCTCAAACTCCATGGGGATCAACGGATTTATCGAGAACTCCTTTGTTAAGCCTGGAGAGTATACTATGTCGACGCTTTCCTTAAGGAGCTTTGAGTACTCATTTGCCCAATCAAAGACTAAATATTTTACGCCCTCGCGGCTTAGCCTATTGAGCAAAGTAGCTGCAGTTGTGGTTTTGCCACTTCCGGTAACTCCCAGAATTATTAAGTGGACTGATAAATCCTCCTTGCAAATCCTTATCTCAGGCCCTTCATCTGACCCGCTGATACATTTTCCTAACAGTATATTGCCTCTGTTTGCCTCCTTAAGATCAGGAACATAATACTCCGGGGCCTTAGTTCCCGTTGATCTTGTTGGGGCTGGAGGATTAAATAAGAGCACAGGACCTGGCTCTGATCGTCTAATTTCCGAGAAAAACCCCCCAATCATCTCAAATACTTCCTTTCCCCCTATTCTCTCTAAGTCGTATTGCGGGAAAACTGATCTAAACGAGGTCTCTATTATGTCCAAGTTTCTTTTTAAGCTATCCTCATCCCCGCCATATGTGAGAAGATAAACAGCGGATTCAGCCCCCTCTTTATCGTTAAATGAGGATATATAAATGTAAGATAAAGGGATTTTGCCTCTTTGGAGAGAGTAAAGAAGATTTTCAAAGCCCCTGACCAAAAAACTATCATTTAACTCTCTGCTTAAGCTAAAAAATTGCCTAGTAGGACCTTTGATCAAAAAACCCGATATAAATCTTGACTTTCCATTACTTTCGGTTTCCACATAATCCTTATAGATGAATATCCTTGGGAAGCTCCCCTCCTTTATCTCTATTCTTCCTTTAAGTAAGAGATTTAAGTTATCCTTAATCTCCAGAATTTTCCTTGTCAGCATAACGTGATTCACTTATAAGGGAGCCAGTAAAATATGTCCGATACTAACTTGTTCAATATATCCCCTATTTTCCCAATAGCTCCCAATGCTTGATTTGATAGCCTATTCATGGCTGTAATGGCTATAGCTATTCCAATAAAGGCTAAAATTAGCAATAGGATCTCTTCTAAGATTTGAATTCCCTTTTTAGACATTTTCTCACCTAAATCGTAGACTTAAGTCTCTTTTTAAAAACCAACAATTGGAAGCTCTCTCAGTAAATTGAAAACCAGGTAAGAGCTTGAAAGGAAAACGATGATGGAATATAAAAGCCATTTTAGGTCTGTCTTCCCCTTAGTCATTTTAATTGAGTAGTAGGTAGCCATAAGCGAGCAGAGCATAAACGGGATAATTATTTCGGCCCTTAGATTAACGCTATAGAAAATGGACGTAAACATCCTCGCCATTATTGATAAGCAACCTAAAGCAAAGGAGAAAGCTAAACTCATAATCTTGGCTCTTCATTCAGCCCCTCTCCTTAAAACATTCAGTTCATCCTCCCATCTTCTAATTCTT
>CAYLIY010000006.1:0-19429 GCA_964384015.1 uncultured Nitrososphaeria archaeon
GTCTTAAATGGCCCGAATACATACCAGGAGAAAAGGAAAATCCCACTCAACTCGCCCAGTATCGATGAAGTATCCTGATTGGCTTGAGCTTACTTCAGAGACAGTCGAACAAATAGCCTTAAACCTGGCAAAAGAAGGAAAAACCTTAGCGGAAATAGGCATGATTTTAAGGGATCGATATGGAGTTCCCACGTTTAAACAGGTAACTGGAAAAAAACTATCAAAATTCCTTGAAGAGCATGATCTCTTACCTAAAATCCCGGAGGATCTTCAAAATCTAATCAATAAAGCCGAAAGGTTAAGAAAACATTTGCTTAAAAATAAGAAAGACTATAGGAACAAGCATTCTCTCGAGCTCATAGAAGCAAAGATTCACAGGCTAGCCAAATATTACAAGAGAATAGGTAAATTGCCACTTGATTGGAAATATTCCACAGCTGTGGCCAAAATTGAGTAAAAGTATCTTCAAGGAAAAGAACAGACTTCTTTTAGATAGAATTAAGGAATTATCTACGGAACTTTGTGAATGGCTGGGTAGAAAGTGGTTTATATGCTCCCATTACGATGCCGATGGTCTATCTTCTGCTGGAATATTGGCTAAACTTCTTTTAAAGTCAAAGTCAAGCTTTGTCTGCAGGATACTAACTAATTTAACAACTGAGGATGTAAGAGCCGTAAGCTCTGTTAAATCTGATGTTTACGTTTTCCTGGACCTGGGATCAAGTGAAATTACATCAATTCGAAACTATATAAAGGGAAAAGTGTTTGTAATCGATCATCATCAAATTCCTACGGTAATTGGGGAGCCAAAGGGAATATCTGTATTGAGTCCTGAGTTATTAGGATTGAACGGTGGAGAAGTAGGATGTACAAGCGTTTTATCTGGCCTTTTGGCCTATTTTGCCTTTAAAGATCCTTATTACTTAAAGTTAGGCTTAGTGGGCGCGGTAGGCGACCTCCAGAACGGCCCTAAGAACAGCGTAAACGATTACCTAATAAGGGCTGGGATAAAAGAGGGGGTTGTGAGCAGATATAAGACATTCACTTTCTTTAAGTTGATTGATAGCCCAATTCACAAGGGAATTTGTTGGAATTTTGATCCATACATACCGGGTTTAACAGGGGAAGAAGATGTTGTCATATCTCTGCTTACATCGGCTAATATAAGGCTTAAAGAGGGAGATAGATGGAGAAAAATAAAGGAGCTATCTGAAGAGGAGAAATCAAGGATAGTTGAGAAGATAATTGAGTTCATAACGAGATCTAAGTCGATCACCGTGAAAACATCTGATTTCCTGAGAACCGTTCATGAGTTTAAGGATGAAAGAGATGAAATGCTCTTAACGGCCGAGAACTTCTCCTCCCTGTTAAACGCATGTGGAAGGATGAACAGGGAAGACTTAGCGATAGCTATTTCCATCGGATTCAGAGATAGGAAGCTTCTTGAAAAAGCAAGGAAGGTCATGGAGGAAAGAAGAATGATGATTAAGGAGCAAATAAAGGCTCTTAGGGGAAGAGAAAGGGAACATGATGGAATTCTCATAATAGATGGAAGAGGAGTAGTCAAAGAGAGATTCACTGGAAGCTTGGCCACCATTTACTCGTTATCCCCCGCTCTAAAGGATAAGATTGTGGTGGTAATGACTGAATCCTCAAAGGAAGAGCTAAAGATATCTGCGAGAACATCCAAAACAGTCACGTCAAAGGGCTTAAACCTTGGAAGGATTTTAAATAAGTTGGCTAGAATATACGGCGGGGTTGGAGGAGGTCACGCTGTTGCTGCTGGCGCTACTATAAAATTAAGAGGAAGAGACTATGAGAGGACAAAGAGGGAGATCATAGATGTGATCATTAAGGAGATGAAAAGAGTTGAGGGTAAAAGTTAAAGCCGAGTTTACGATACACGGATTAAGCAAAAGAGAAGCTGGAAGCTTTGTGCGGTCTTTGGAGCCAGATAATGTTGGTTTACCTGAAGGAATGAGAATATCGCTGAATTGTACAAGAAAAGGGTTTAAATGTATGTTAGAGGGAGAATTAAGGTTATCGAGTTTTATCAGAACTTGGAATGATTTAATAACGAGCATTAAATTACTTAAAGATTTAATTACGATCATTAGGGACCAAGAGTGAGGTGAGAATGTCTCCAAGGGCAAAGGGTAGAAGGCTGAGGAGGAAAAAGCTCCTCTTAACAGTCGTGGCCCCAGACTATTTAGGGAGTATAGAGCTGCTTCCGATACTCGCCTCAAACCCTGAATCCGTCATTAGACGGACTTACGATTGTCTTTTATATGATATAACGGAAGATGTTCAGCATCAAACGATTAAGCTCCTGTTAAGGATAGTGGACGTACAGGATGATAAGGCCTTGACGATCTATAGCGGTCATGAATACCTAAGAGAGTACCTTAGATCCCTTATTATAAGGGGGACATCTTATGTGGATATAATAAAGGATGTGGAAACTAAAGATGGGGTTAAATATAGGATAAGAGTCGGAGTTTTTACTGTTAAGAGGATAAACACCTCAAGACAGAGAGCTATAAGGAAAATAGCCTTTGAATTCCTGGAGAAAAGAGTTAAAGAGCTGGATAACGGAACTTTCGTCAAGGAAGCTCTTTTTGGAAAGTTAAGCTCGGATTTGTACACTAGAGTTAAGAAGATATGTCCGATTCGCCACGTCGGTTTGGTTAAGGTTAAGTTATTATCTGATCCGCTAGAAATATATGAGAAAGCTAAGGAGAAGGGATGATTAGATCGGTCAATGAGCTCTCTTTAAATGTTAAGTTAATGTCTGGTTAAGTATTTTTGAGGGTCAATGGAAGCGGTTATCCTAGCAGCTGGGAAGGGAAAGAGGATTAAATTATTCTGCAGAAAAAAGCCAAAACCTCTCATAAGGATAGTTGATAGGCCGATCTTAGATTACATAATAGAGGCCTTAATAGCAAACGGGATTAATAGAATAGTATTTGTCCTGGGCCATATGAGAAAAGCATTGATAGACTTTATAAAGGTAAAAAGCAAGGATGTAGGGTTTAAATTTGATATCTGTGTTCAAAAAAATTTGCTTGGAACTGGACACGCTCTTAAAACGGCCCGTTTTAAAGTTAAAAGCGAGAAGTTTCTAGTTATTTATGGAGATTTATACTTTGATCCTGTTGTTATAAAAAATCTGTTAATTGCCTCTGATAAAGGGAAATTCGATTCATATGTTGTTTTGACTAAGAAAAGAGATGTAGAACAATATGGTCTGGTAGAAGTTAATAGGAATTCCGTTAAAAAAATAGTAGAAAAGCCCAAAGAAAAAAGAACTGGATTGATAAATACCGGTATTTACCTTTTCAGCAGAAAGGTGTTTGATGAACTAGATAAAGTAAGCTTATCGGAAAGAGGGGAATATGAGCTAACGGATGCCCTGAGCTTGATGGCCTCAAAAGGCCTCGTGGGGTTCGTGAAGATACCAAGTAATAAATGGATCGACATTGGAAGGCCGTGGGATATACTTGATGCATGCAGATTAGAGCTTAAGAGAAGACCTTATAAGTTCATTAATAAAGCAGGTTTCAGGGCAATTCCCCCAGTTCACATAGATCCCACAGCTAAGATAGGTGATGGATGCCTAGTAGGCCCATACGCATGTGTGGAGGAGAGAGTAAGGATAGGAGGAGGGTGCATAATCAGAAACACCATTGTAATGCGTGAAAGTGTGATAGGGGAGGGGTCAAAGCTTCTTTATTCGATTATAGGTGAGAGATGTACGTTGGGATCGCATGTATCCACAAAAATAAAGCTCGAAAAGCCAATTAAGATAAAAATCGAGGAAAGGGAAATAGTTGTGGAAAAAAGGAAAATAGGCGCTTTTATAGGGGATTGCTCAATCATTCCGGATTTTAAAGAGTTAAGTCCTGCTCAGATGATTTTTGGCTCATCTTAGGATTATGCTAAGCACATCATTATCCTTAAGGATGTAATCAGCGGATCTTCTGACCTTTTTCCTCACATCTATCAAGTGGCTCATCCCTCTAGCTATTTCTGAATGGATTTTTTCGGCTAGATCTCTTCCTGATGAGTTAGGAGGCATGAGAAAAGCATGAGGAAGAACATTTCCATGAGCATCCGTTAGCTTATCTGGATCTTTAACCGGATAAACAACGATCCACTTTAAAATGTCAAAAACTATGTGATTTAAGGCTTGTTGCACTCCCGTATTGCCCCATCTGTCTAAAACCAGCTCTCTTATTTTATTAAGGGCATTTTTTTGCTCTTTTGTTAGATCCTCTGGCTTTAATATTTTGAAGTCCCTATCTCCAGGGATGTAACTTATCAGTCCCTTATCAGCGGCTTTCCTCAAAATCCACTCACTTAACGAACTGGCTGGGATGACATCATATCCTTCATCCTTTAGTCTTTTGACGTTCTCTTCAGCATAGTCGCTCTCAGCTTTATTAGCAACTATTATCATCGGTCTAGCCCTTTTAATGAGGGCTCTAACGAAGTTTAGTAAGTCTTCCTCTGTCCAGAATTTCGCTCTTTCTTTTCCAATTTTTTCCACGGTCTCTTTTATCTGAGAAATTGAGAAGTTTAACCCACATAGTTTTTCATAGATGACGTTATATAATAGCTCCCTTCTAGTTTCGCATCTCGTCACTATTCTGTCCCAATCACGCTTAATTATCCCAAAAAACCATCTAGCGAGTTCCTCCTCGAGGAATAATATGTCATTTAAGGGATCAAATAATCCGGGCTTTACTATGTTCCCATGATCATCTGTCGCACCTGTAGCATCTACTATTTGGATAAGTGCATTAGCTCTGCTAATTTTATCTAAAAATTGGTTCCCAAGTCCCCTTCCCATCCAAGCTCCGGGCACTAAACCGGCGGTATCGACTATTTTAAACGGGATGAATCTATTCCCTTCTATGCAATAAGAATTTAGAGGGTTATCCTTAACTCCGAATTCTTTACACACGCACTTCTTTCTAACATAAGCAACCCCGATATTGGGGTTGATTGTAGTGAACGGGTGGCTTGCAACAGGAACCGAGCTTAAAGTAGCAGCATTAAAAAAAGTCGATTTACCCACATTGGGCTTCCCAACTATCCCGATTAAGAGTTCATTCATCCCTAAATCGAATGTTTTAAGAGCGGTGATAAGTTTAACTATTTGTCCCCCGAATTTAAGAGTGAGGAATTGACTGTTAAGGTCCTTATATGCGACCCAATCCATGAGGACGGGATTAAAAGAATTGAGTCGGCTGGTTTAGCTGTGGATTATCGTCCAGAAATAACTCAAGATGAACTGAGTCATATGATAGGAGAGTATGAGGCATTAATTGTCAGAAGCAGAACAAAGCTAGGAAAAAATCTCTTAAAAAAAGCTAAAAAGCTTAAATTAATCGTAAGGGCAGGTGTTGGGTTAGATAATATAGATGTTGATACGGCAAGGAAGTTAGGAATTAAGGTCGTTAACACTCCTGCTGCCTTAACAAATGCTGTTGCTGAGTTAGCCCTAGGGCTGATCATTTGCTTAGCTAGAAGAATAAACTTTTGCGATTTAGAGATGAAAAAGGGAAAATGGGTCAAGAAAAAAGCTATTGGAATGGAAATATCTGGAAAAATTCTGGGGATAGTTGGATTTGGCAGAATTGGTAGATGTCTTGCGGAAAAAGCCTTAGCGCTGGGAATGAAGGTAATAGCCTATGATATAATTGAAATACCTGATAGATATCTTAGAATGGGGGTTATCTCAGCTAAGAAAATAGATGATGTCTTTAAGAATGCCGACTTCATCAGTCTTCATGTTCCATTAACTAAGGAAACTTATCACCTAGTTGGAGAAGAGCTCCTATCGAAAATGAAAAAGACCGCTTTCCTAATCAACACATCTAGAGGAGCTGTTGTAGATTCAAAAGCTCTTAAAAAATTCCTAGAGGAGGGAAAAATAGCTGGTGCTGCCTTAGATGTTTTTGAGGTGGAGCCTCCCGGCAAAGATGAGCTAATAATGATGAATAATGTGGTAGCTACGCCGCACATAGGGGGGCAGACCGTAGAGGCCCAAAGAAAAGCCGCCTTAATGGCTGCCGATGAAATAATAAACTTCTTTAAAGGGGAACGTTTATTTAGTCGGTAAGCTTAAATCAAGTGGTACAGTATGTACAAGTATATATCTAAGACGTGGAGAGAAATCTGGAGAAATCCTGAGTATAGGCAAATTTATCAAGAAAAACGGATAAAATGGCGCAGAGAAAAATCTATTCAGAGAATTAAAAAACCATCTAGACTTGATAGAGCCAGGGCTTTGGGATATAAAGCCAAACCAGGATATGTGGTGATCAGGGTAAGGGTTAGTAAAGGAGGGCTGAGGAAAATCCCTCCAACTATGGGCAGAAGACAGAAAAGAACTGGCGTGTCGAAGATAAAAAGACAGTTAAGTCTTCAGACGATAGCTGAGAACAGAGCCCATAAAAAGTACAAGAACTTAGAGATCTTAGGGTCATATTATGTTGGAGAAGATGGAAGATACAAATGGTTTGAGGTAATAATGGTTGATCCTACTATAGTTAAGGAAAAATCTTAAAATCCCTGTAGATATGGCCTTCTAGGTTTTATCAGCTCTCTTAATAGGGAAGTAGCATATTCTCCAGGTTTGAGCATAAAAGAAAGCTCAATAAAATCCTCTTTTAAAAAAGATTTCACAGTTAACCACCATAACTGGGCTGTCTGCGTTCTCCATCCACCTTTGCAACTTAACTCAGGCATCTCCCTTATGTAAAACATCTTTGGAGAGATATTCTCCTCTTTTAGTATCCTCCTCTCTATCTTAGCTTGCCTTCCCTCCACCTCCCTATAGCCGTACCCTATCACTTGCATCACAGGCACTCTCAACCATTCATGCTCGCTGTCATTTATTCTTATCCTGCCGCTTTTCAGGTCATAAAAAGGCTCCCCCTTCAAGGCCTTATTAATCGGCAAGCCAAGCTTTATTCTCATAGAAAGTGCTTTATTGAAGAGATATGACTGATAAGCATTGACAAAAAGCCTCCTAAGGGAAATAGGCATGCCTCTCAAGGCTCCTTTAAAATCATTTGGTCTCTTGATAAGCCTGCTTAGCATGATCCTTTCATATTCCAGTTGCGCAGGTGCCTCATTATATGCCCTTCTGAAGTTCAAGCTATCTCTTAAATCCTTCCTCCAATGCTCAATTTCGGGTTTTTCGAACCCGCTCCTTGCTGTAAGATAAATCAAGACAGCTCCTTTAAAATCTCCCTTTACTATTTTTTCCCCAACTAAGTGATTAATCCCCCTGGGAGATCCGAATCTCTGATAACAATAGAAATTTGGAACGCCTTTTTCTTCAACCTCTTCGACAAATTTCCTTATTGTATTTATCTTCCTTTTGACATCTGAGATTCTAACTTTAACACGGAAGAAGTTTCCGAGCATATCCTCCCTTAATAGTGGTCTTCTTGCCCATCCTACTACCATCCATTTCCCGCTAATTTTAACCGCTCTTGATATCGACACATATTGAACAACTATAGCCTGGGAATCCTTTAAGCCTAGAAACCTTAAATCGCTTGGGGATAAGTTAAAGCTTGATGCTATCTCGGAAATCATCGCTAGCGTATCCTTTCCCTTTTTCTTGATCCTTAAGACGGGATAACTGAAGTTCTTAGAGGGCTTTGATCTTAACTTCCTCATAAACTCTTTTTTAAGCGTCTCTTCAACGAAGAAATCGCTAGCCCTTCTCTTTATTCTTCCGTTGATCGGCTTGGTGGAGGTGTTATATGCTTCTAACCCGATGAGCTTATCCTCTTTGGGAATAGCTATCATTTCATCTGAGAAGCCTCAAAGAACCAGTCACTTTATTTACAACTCTACTCGGTGCTGGTCCTATCCCAATACAGGTTATTGTTCCACTTGGAAGCTCTGTAAGTCCTCTATCAATAACTACAAAGTGTGGAATTCCCAATTTTTTTGATTTTTCAGCCAACTTTTTCAACTCATTCAGATTTTTCACAGCACACACGATCTTAGCCTGCCCAGACACCTTCCATGCATTTGCCCACTCCTTTTTTGTTTTCATACATATTTCATATGCTGAAAGTGATGCGTGAGCCACTTGAGCAGCTAGTTTTCCGATACTCATTTTTAAGTCTTCTCTGACCGCTATGACTTGTTTGTATTCCTGCATCGCTTAGTCAAACTATTAATAGATTAGAGCCTAATTTAACCGTTAATTGAGAGAGCAACACGATGAAAGTTGGAATAGTTGGAGGAGGACCAGCCGGCCTGATAACTGGGTTAAGATTGCTAGAGCATGGTTTTTCCGTGGACTTATTTGAGGAGCATAAGAGAATAGGACTTCCCGCTCATTGCGCTGGAATAATAAGCTTAAAAACAGCCGAAAAACTCAGAAAAATCCTTGGAAAGCGATTTGACCGAGTGATTAAAAGTAGATTCTACGGCTTAAAGATAGGGCTTATCGGGGGAAAGCCCATAGAGCATACCTCTCGATCTGTGAGAGCTATAATGGTAGATAGACCTTACCTGGATCAATGCTTATCGGAGGTTTTTAGTGAAAAAGGAGGTCGATTGCACTTGGGAATTAAAGCTGAAATCATCAAAAATGGTAAATTAACTTTAGAAAATGGAAACAAGCATGAATATGATTTTTTAGTGGACGCTAGAGGAGTTAAGACTTATGTTAAAAGAAATAAGAGCGGGAAAGTGCTTTTCTCTGTTCAAAAGGAAATAAGCTCTCAGGATTTTGAAGAGGAAATCGTGGAGATCTGGATAGATAAACAATCAAGCCCTTATTTCTTTTACTGGGTCTTTAAATCCTCAGATGAAATCGTTCGAACCGGAGTTGCTTGCTTAAAGGGAGGAGCTGAAAGGCTAATTGATGATTTCATAAAGTGGAGATTTGGTCCTAACGCAAGGGTTTTATCAAGATATTACGGTTTCATTATTCTATCTGGCCCTATCAAACCATTTGTCGATGGAAAAGTCCTCTATGTAGGGGATTCGGCTGGGCAAACCAAACCCTTAACTGGGGGAGGTCTGGCTTATGGCATATCGGGTGCGGAAGAGGCCTCTAAATCACTAATTCTTAACGAGAAACTTGGGGCCTCTGTTAATTTATATGAGGAAAACTGGTTTAGGAGGTGGGGGCGCGAAATAAATGTACAACTTAGGCTTAGGAGGGTTTACGAGAAAATGAATAACAGAATGATTTCCAGAATCTTGACGTTGATTGAAAAAACCGGGCTTCTAAGGGCTCTTATCGAAAAAGGAGATATGGATAGGCCCTCAACCTTCATCAAAGCCCTAATAAAAGGGCTTTTTGGAAATAAGCTCTCCTAGATATGGTGCGTTTAACAGGGATAAGGTTATATCCCAGACCTGTCTATGTTAATGAAGACGTGGGATGTTGTTAGAATGAGCGAGGAGTTGCATGTAAGGCTTCCGAAGTGCTCGTCTTGTGGAAGGCTAATCATGCCAAGTGAGAACTTCACAAAATTCCCATGCCCTAATTGCGGCAAGGTTCTTATATGGAGATGTGAAAAGTGCAGGGTGTTCGTGCGAAGCTATATTTGTCCGAATTGTGGCTTTGAGGGACCTTAAAATGGCTAAGGTTAACGTTATATTGAAATTAATGCCAGAAGATCCAGAAAGAGGATTTAACAAGACAATAGAGCAAATAAGGGAAAAATCAAAGGAGTTAAACTACGTTTTTAAAGATTACAGGGAGGAAGAGATAGCATTTGGTATAAAGAACTTGTATATATCTATCGTGATTAAGGAGACAGGTGGATTAATAGACAGAATTGAAAAGGAGTTCTTAAAACTGGATAACGTCGGTAACCTGGAGGTCATCGGCGTCTCAAGAGTTTAATAAACTTTTAGAAAGAAACTTATTGCCTCCAAATCACAAATAATATTTATTTGGAATTTCTGGTGGTGCCAGTGGTCTTAAAATTAACTGAGAAGGGGTTAATACTTAGAGTTCGAGAGGCCTATACCAAGGATGTTGGGAGGAGTAGGGTTAGGATAAGTGAATCCGCCTTTAGGGCACTAAGGGCATCGCCTGGGGATGTTCTGGTGATTAAGAAGAGAGGAAAAACAGTAGCAACTGCTTGGCATTATCCATTTCAAGCAGAAGAAGATGTAATAATGATGGACGGAGATTTAAGGAGGAATGTTGGCGCAAGCATAAATGAATACGTATACGTTAAGAAAATCCCTGCTAAACCAGCTCAGCAAGTGGTAATAGCCCCTATAGAAACTAAGATTAGAGTTGATAGGGATTTAGAAGGGTTCATTCAATCCAGATTAATAGACAGAGCCCTTATATCCAAGAATATAATAACTGTCAACTTGTTTGGGAGCTCTATCTTGTTCTTAGTCAAGAAGACATTGCCGCCTGGAGCTGTAATAGTGACTCCTGAGACTAGGGTTCTCCTGTTAAGCGAACCGGTAAGGAGAATAGGAAAAGTCATAGGAGTGACCTATGAGGATATAGGAGGCCTGGCCGAAGAGATCCAGAAGATAAGGGAAATGGTTGAGCTTCCACTTAAGCATCCAGAGCTATTCAGGCATTTAGGTATAGAGCCCCCTAAAGGAGTGTTGCTCTATGGCCCTCCTGGCTGTGGTAAAACCCTTCTCGCAAGGGCCGTTGCTAACGAGGCAGACGCAAATTTTTACGCCATAAATGGGCCTGAAATAACAAGCAAATATTACGGGGAATCGGAGGCTAAGCTAAGAAACATATTCAAAAAAGCTGAAGAGAACGCGCCGAGCATAATATTCATAGATGAGATAGATGCCATAGCGCCTAAAAGAGAGGAAGTAACGGGTGAAGCTGAGAAAAGGGTCGTTTCCCAATTATTAACTCTAATGGACGGGCTAAATGCGAGGGGTAACGTAATAGTCATCGCCGCGACAAATAGAATAGACGCTATAGATCCTGCCCTCAGAAGGCCAGGAAGATTTGACAGGGAGATAGAACTGAAAGTTCCTGATCAAAGAGGAAGATTAGAGATTCTTCAAATACACGTTAGAGGAATGCCCCTTGCTGATGACGTGGATTTAGAGAAGTTGGCTGAAATGACTCATGGATATACTGGGGCTGATTTAGCAGCCTTATGCAGGGAGGCAGCCATGAAGGCGCTGAGAAGGTGCCTGCCAATGGTTGATGTCGAAGAAGAGGAGATCCCAAAGAACATATTGGATCAAATAGCTGTCTGCATGGACGATTTTCTGAAGGCTTACAAGGAAATAGTCCCAACAGCATTAAGGGAAGTGGAAATTCAAATACCGAACGTTAGATGGAGTGATATAGGAGGCCTGGCCGAAGTAAAGAAGAAGCTTAAAGAAGCCGTGGAATGGCCAATCAAATGGCCTGAGAAATTTAGGAAGTGGAATATCACACCAGTTAAGGGGATACTCCTCTATGGCCCACCAGGAACTGGAAAAACTCTTCTGGCTCAAGCTTTAGCCACTGAATGTAACTTAAACTTCATAGCTGTAAGAGGCTCCGAGCTTCTATCCAAATGGGTTGGAGAATCCGAGAAAGGCGTTAGGAGGATATTTATGAGAGCTAGGCTAGCGGCTCCATCGATAATATTCTTCGAGGAAGTGGAGGCCTTGGCTCCAAAGAGGGGAATAAGTGTAACTGATGTTATGGATAGAGTGATAAGTCAACTGCTTACCGAAATAGACGGAATAACTAGATTAAGTGACGTAATAGTCATCGCCGCGACAAATAGACCTGATCTAATAGATGAAGCTCTTCTTAGACCTGGAAGAATAGACCTAATGCTTTACACTCCCCCACCGAACGAATTAGAAAGGCTAGAGATTCTGAAGATACATACCAGAAGTTTTGACATGGATGAAGGTGTAGATCTCGAGGAAATAGCCAGAAAAAC
This sequence comes from uncultured Nitrososphaeria archaeon, assembly GCA_964384015.1. Classification (GTDB taxonomy): domain Archaea; phylum Thermoproteota; class Nitrososphaeria; order Geothermarchaeales; family CAYLIY01; genus CAYLIY01. The sequence goes on from CAYLIY010000006.1 coordinate 11,931, forward strand.
CGATTATTACACCGGAGCCGACCTTGCATCACTATGCAGAGAAGCTGCCATGAATGCTCTAAGAAGGAATCCAAACGCAAATCGCATAATAATGGAGGACTTCCTAAAGGCTTTAGAGACCATTAAGCCGTCCTTAAACGAGCAAATAATTAAATGGTATGAGGAGTTCCAAAAAACCGTCAGATATTCGAAATTTGTTAAAATTCCGGCGATTGCGTGATGACTTGGGAGCAAAGACCACTTCATTTGCTTGTTTTTTCAATAATCAAGAGGAAAAAGAGCTTAAGCTATGATGAGCTTCTGAGGGATGTAAAACGCCTATCTAATAACGAAATAAGTGAAAATGAGCTTAGAAATGCCCTAATTAAGCTTGAGTATTGGGAGAAGATAGATGTGATCTCAATAAACGAGAAGCATATTAAGATAGTTTTGAGGGGAACCTGATGGGTGTGAATATATCCAAGATAGTGATTAGGGAGAAAACTTCCTTTGAGGAGCTATCTGGAAGAAAAATAGCTCTAGATGCGTATAATGCCCTTTATCAATTTCTTTCGATAATAAGGGACGCCTCTGGAAATCCCCTAAGAGATAGCCATGGGAATATAACGAGCCATTTAAGCGGTCTGTTCTATAGGACCGTGAATCTGATAGAATATGGACTTCAGCCGGTATATGTATTCGATGGAAAATCTCCTGAAAGAAAATTGAGGGAAATAGCTAGAAGAAAGAAGATAAGGGAGGAAAGCAAGCTAAAATACCTAAAGGCCTTAGAAGAAGGAAGATTGGAAGAGGCTAGAAGATATGCTGCTGCGGCGACCATTCTCGAAAGCTATATGGTCGAGGATGCGAAAAAACTTCTAAAGGCGATGGGAGTTCCAATAGTCCAAGCTCCAAGCGAAGGAGAGGCCCAAGCAGCCTATATGGCAATAAAAGGTGATGTTTGGGCGGCCGGCTCTCAAGATTACGACTCACTTCTCTTTGGATCTCCCAGAGTGGTCAGAAACATAACTCTAACAGGAAAAGTTCACTATCCAAGCAAGGGCATAGCTGTTAAGCTTGAACCTGAGATAATAGATCTAAAAAGGGTTTTAGAAGCCAATAAAATAACCAGGGAGCAACTAATAGACATAGGTATACTCGTTGGGACTGATTATAATGAAGGAGTTAAGGGAATAGGGCCCAAAAAGGCTCTAGAGTTAATTAAGAGGTATAAGCGCATAGAGAACATCCCCGGCATAGGGGAAAAAATAAATTTAGAGGAGGTCAACGAGGTCAGGGAGATATTCCTAAAGCCTGAGGTCACCGATGACTATGATGTTTCAATGAAACCCATTGATGAAGATGAAATTATCAACTTCCTCTGTTATGAGAGAGACTTCTCGGAGACAAGGGTTAAAAAGGCCATACGTAGGATAAAGGAGAAGCTGAGTAAAAGATCGCTTGATTTATGGTTCGGATGAAAACTGAGGAGGAGCTTGAACGACTAAGGGAGAAGCTGGTTAAGAACTTAATTAAAGAGGGTATTTTAAGGTCAAATCGTTGTATAAAGGCGATGTTAAGCGTTAAAAGGCATTTATTCGTCCCTGAAGCCCTTAGGGACTACGCATATGTCGATACGCCTCTGCCTCTTGGAAGAACAGGCCAGACGATATCGGCGCCCCATATGTGCGCATATATGCTAGAGGCCTTAGAGTTGAAAATAGGGGATTTAGTTTTAGAAGTAGGTTCAGGAAGTGGATATCAAGCAGCCTTGATCGCTGAATGTGTAGCTCCCTCAGATGCACCAAAGGAGTCGTGGGGCCATGTAGTCACAATTGAACTCCTGGATGAGCTTTATAAAATGGCTAAAGAGAACTTAGAGGAAAACGGATATGCTGGTAGAGTAACGTGCATACTTGGGGATGGAACGCTGGGTTTTCCCCCTCTTGAGGAAGGTGAAATTTACGATAAAATACTTGTAACTGCAGGAGCTCCAGAGGTTCCAGAACCTCTTTTAAAGCAGATTAAAAAGGGAGGACTAATAGTGATTCCAGTCGGAGGAAGATTCTTTCAACAGCTAGTTAAAATAAGGAGATTAAACGATAAATATACTCAAGAAGTGCTTACATCTTGCCTATTTGTTCCACTTAGAGGTAGATTTGGTTGGAAGGATTAAAAAAGGTTTACATCGATTCCTTTAAGGCTTATGGGCATAGGAACATCTCGGCAACTCACCCCTCAACCCTCGAAATAACTAAAGATCCATACTTAACTCCTACTGGTAATTGCATAATAGCTGTTAAATCAGAAAAAGCGTGCGCTGATTTATCCGAGGATGTCAGAAGGGCCATAATGAATGATAGATCCATTATTAAAATCAAACTGAGCTGCGATGGGGAAAAGGATGAGATATTAGCAAGAGGAAGTAGCAAGTTAACCTTAAAATCCCCGATGGCTCTCATCGTAAGGAAATCAAAGTTCATTTGTGATAAAACATTGGCTATTCGAGCTAATAAATCCGCTAAAGATCTATCCAGAAAATTGGTGAGGAAGCTTAAAGAGGGAAAGGAGCTTAAAGTGGAGATAATTGTTTGTTTAGGCGAAGCTAAGTGCTTATCCTAGTAGGCTTTGGGATATCTGGCTTTAAGGGAATAAGTTTAGAGGGATTAGAAGCGATAAAGGAAGCTGATAAAGTCTATTTAGAGGCGTATACAAGTCCTGTCGGTCTAAGTGTAAGGGAGTTAGAGGAAATTATAGGGAAGGAGGTTAGCTTGCTTAGCAGACGGGATCTAGAAGAATCAACTAGGATATTAGATGAAAGTATTGATAAAAAAGTAGTTGTCCTAACCCCTGGAGATCCGCTGATAGCGACTACCCATGTCTCCTTAGTCCTGGAGGCTAAGAAAAGGGGAATAGACGTTAAGGTGATACACGCAGCGTCTATATACACCGTGGCTATGGGCGAGTCAGGGTTGCAGGCATATAAATTTGGGAGGATGGCGACTCTTACCGTTCCAGATGAGTTTGTTCCATTATCGGTTTATGAGGTGATCGTGGATAACAAAAGAAGAGGCCTTCACACACTCCTTTTATTACAACAGGACATATCTTCGGGAGAATTTCTGTCCGTGAAGGAAGCTTTATCCCTTTTAGTTAAAATGGAGGACATTAAAAAAGAGGGGGCTGTATCAAAGGATACGATAGCCATTGTTTTAGCTAATCTAGGCTTTAGCGATCAAGTTAAAGTTGCTGGCAGGATTAAAAACCTTATGAGGTTCTTTCAGAATTTTCCTCCTAAACCAGCTGTGATAATAATTCCCGGAAAATTGCATTTTATGGAAAAGGAGGCCATAATGAATATGTGGATCGATGAAGATGAGCGATAAAAGCATTAAGGAGCTAGCTGAGAGAAACATCCTAAAGGAAATAGAAAAAGCCAGAATAATGGGCCTTGTAGCGGACATCAATTATTTATCAGATAAACTGGGGATAAGTGGCGCTAACGTAAGGGAAGTCATGAGCGACCTAATTAAGAGAGGTGTTGTAAGAAGAATGGATAAGGGCTATATCTTAACTGAAAAGGGAAGGAGAAAGTTGAAAATAGGTGTAATAAGCGGGGTCTTTGATCTGATCCATAAAGGTCATATAACAGCTCTAAATGAGGCTAAGAGAAAATGTGATATGCTTATTGTCATAATAGCTAGAGATGAAACAGTCAAAAAAAGAAAAGGAAGAAAACCAATAAACAATGAGGAAAAGAGGTTATATGTGGTTAATTCTCTAAAACCTGTGGATCTAGCGATGCTTGGGGATCTAAACGACTTTAAAAAACCGATATTAAAAATTCTCCCTGATAAGGTATTCCTAGGATACGATCAATCACTACCTGAGGAGGTTAGGGAAATAGCCAAAAAATTTGAAGTTGAAAGGTTAAAGACATATGTTCCTGGGGAAAGTACAACTAATTTGGTGAATAGAATCATGGCTTTTCGGAAAGAAAAACGCGAAATCTAACTATATCTCCATCTTTCAGTCCTAGCTTCTCCCTTAAGTAGTAAGGTGAAATAAGCTCTATTACATCAGTATCATAATGCGTTCTTGTTGCGTAAATTACAGCTCCTTCAACCTTATCCTCTATGACGGCTCTAAAGACGTAGACATCCCCGTAAGTTCTAAGCCCATTCTTGAATCCAATTATTTTCATCCCTTTCATCTCCCTGAGCTTCTTATTTAGCTCTATATCTCCATTACTCTCTAGTCTAACGTTCAGAGTTCCTGGATAGGGCCTAAAACCTAGCTTTTTTAGGAATTGCTTGGCATATGCTCTCTTTTTCATATAATATGCCCCCTCCCCTATGCCGGTGAAGACCCTTCCCCTAAGCTCAAAGAAACCCGGCTTTTTAAAAGCATCATCAAGCACCTTTTTAAACTTAATGAGCATTTCTATAGCCTTTCTAGTTAATTTTATGCAGGTAACCCCGTTAACTATCTTCCTCTCTATCAATCTATCTCTGTCTAACTCTATCATGACCCTGGATGCTGTTTGTTGGGATACTCCAAGGACTTTAGATAAATAGGTCGTCGGGGCTTTAATATAGCTATCCTTAGCCCCAAGCTTCATAAGCTCTATGAGGTAGAGGATCTTAATCCCTTCCCTCATCCTGTTCATCGTATCTCTTAAATTCACGAATTCTTAGCGAGAAATTCAAATCCTCAACGCATCTCTCTATTTGATTTCTCAATACGTCTATTCTCCTTTTAAAGCCGGGAATTATAGACGATCTTATGTCCCCATAAATCATCTCAGAATAAACAGTTCTAAGCAACTGGACTATCCTTTTAGCATCATCAAATTCCCCCTCCAAGAGCTTGTCCACAAATATCCTCCTCAGCTCCCCAGTAAAGTCAAATATTCCAAGAATTATCGAGAAGGGGCTTGCATTTAGCTCCTTTATCGCCTTCAGGTAGTTTTCATCGAAGACGTACGAATAAGTTAGGACGGCCTCTATGAACTCTTTTTCTCCCTCCACTAACAAGTTACGAAGCTTACCCTGTGCTCTTCCTTCAGCTATTTTATAGCATTCCTTAAGGGCCTTCATGGCCTTACTTAGATGTTCACTAGCTCTCTCCCTCTCCCTTCTTCTGCTAGCCTCGATCGATCTAGCCGAGCACGAAATTATCTCCCTATTCAGTCTTAATATCTCCTCTCTTGAATCCTCAAATCTTCTAAGATCTATCGAGGAAATCCTTATTATTTCCCTCAGCTCCTTTTCCAACTTCTCATTCATTGTCCTATTTTCCTCACTTTTTTCTCTCTTGATAACAAAACCACCCTACTGGAAGGAGATTCATCTGCTATATAATAACCTAATTCTTCGGCCAATTCCTCAGCAAACCTTCTTATTTCAACATGAGTTGGCATGTTCTCTCTACTTAGTCTCTTTTGGGAAAAACCAACATGAACATATCCCTTTGGCTCTATGAACATGGGATTAGCTCTTTCAATCAGTTTAGCATACTTCTTCGGCTCCTTCATATTTAGGCCCTTAACGAGGGTGAGCCTAATAACAGTCCTTGTTGACATAGATGGCATAAGATCAAGGCTATCTAGGAGCCTTTGCCAAGCATCCTTGATCAATGGTCTATTTACCCGCAAAAAGGTCTCCTTATTATAGGCAGGAAGGGTTATATAAAGCTGGGTTGGTTTTTCATTTAATTTCTCTAAGGCTTTGGGAATCGTTCCGTTGGTCACCAAAAATGTAGTAAATCCCCTTCTCTTATATTCTGCTATTAAATCGCTAAGGTAAGGATAAAGGGTTGGTTCTCCTGACAGGCTAATAGCTGCTTGATTTGGATTCCAGGCCTCTTCAAATGTTTTTTTATCAAGTTTTCCTCTTAAAACCCAATCTTTATAACCTGAGAGTATCCTTCTTTGCTCGTGGATTGAACCCTCAACTATAGTTTCTGGGTCATCCCACTTGGGGGGTCTGAGTTGATTCCACGAGATATTAACGTCCTCAGGTTGTAATCTCCAGCAGTAAACACAGCGAAGCGTGCAGTATATTACGGCAGGCGTCATCTGCACACATCTATGAGTTTTAATTCCGTAAAACTTCTGTTTATAACAAGGAATGTTATAAGCTAGCGCTTTATGCAACCAATTGCATTTTTTAACAGCTGAATGCGTTCCTATTAGATGGTATCTCTGTTTCCTGAGTATTTGTCTTAAGATCTCAAACTTTTCCTTTCCTAAAACGCTCCCTCGGCTAGTCATTCCTATATTTGTCAAAACGAAATAGATTCTTCCCTTATCTCATCCTTAGTTATCATTAACATGTCCACTCCATCTCCACTGGCGGCATCTCTGCCTATCGCTGCCCTAATCGATTTTAAAACCAGCTCTCTTGCCCCCTCTTTGCTCATATCCTTCTTATATCCTGATTCCAAAACTCCCATTGCTATCTCTTCCCCAGATCCTATCGCTATGTACTTGTCCTCAACTAAGGATCCAAGCGGATCCAACGAGAATATTTGGGGCCTGTCTACGCATCCCCCTATGATTATTTGAGCCATGAGGGGGAAAAGTCTGTTCTGAAATAGCATTATCGAGGTGAGCTTAGCAACACTAACGACGGAGGGCCTTGCTCCTGTCTCCAACTCCTTCAGCCTTAATATATATCGCACCCTCCTAATAATCTCCTGAATATCAGCGACCCCTCCTGCACATGCTGCACCTACCCTATCACTTATCTTAAAAACCTTCTTAACAGTCTTTGCTGTTATAAAGCCACCATAAGACATCCTTTTTTCTGCTGCTAATATAATTCCATCCTTAAAAACAACCCCTATAGCTGTTGCACCGGGAATCGCTTGATAACCCATCCCACTAACCTCTTAAATATCCAACGTAATACACATTTCCCGGTGACTTATATTTATTAGATTCGATTTGCGCTCAGTCAATCTAGGTTAAACGTTTTCTCTTATTTCCTTAAATTTTAGGTTATTCTTAGCGAAACAATTCAGTTTCTTCTAAAAGCTTTTATCTCATCAAGAAAAAGCCTTTTTGACGTCCATTTAACTAGTCACTAGGTGCGTTAAGATGAATCCGTTTGAAAAAGTTCGATCACTGCCTGAAATAGGGGAAATAGAGGAAATATTATTCAAAAGGGCAACCGAAGCTGCTTTAAAGGTCCCATTCGCTGTAAATAAAGTGATAACGGCAAAAAATAGAGAAAAAGCAAGGATTAGAACTCTAGCAAATAATCTGACTGGCTATTTAAGGAGGGCCTTAAGATTAATTGAGTTGCTTGATTCAGGGGAGGTGTTTTATAAGGAGTTTGCTAGGCTCTTCTTTCCGGACGAGGAGATAAAAAGAGCTAAAAAAAGACTGTTAAATTCTATTAGAATTCTAAAAAAGCTTGAAAATGACTATTTAAGAAAGGTAGATAGAAATAGGGAGCTAGAGAAATTCTCTCAGATAAGAAAGGAAGCATATGGGAGGATATACTCCGTGTTAA